>DATCXG010000277.1:0-5408 GCA_036565945.1 Gemmatimonadaceae bacterium | reverse complement strand
ACGAGCCGCTCGTTCGCGGAGAGACGGCGCGACTTGTGAATAGTGTTGATACCCTCGGCGTGGCCGTACTGGGTGTGCTGTGGAACAGGACGGCCGCTCCGCGCGGCGAGCCACTTCCGATGGAGCGTCAGATCGCGCAGTTTGAAGCAGCCATGGTGGCACCGGCCCCGCGTGGCGTCCACGCGTTGCGCCGGTGGTCGAGTGCGTGGGCGCCTCTGGCGATGTGTGCACATGGGTGACGGGGTTATCTACGTATACGGGATTGCGGCCGGGTTGGTCGATGTCGCGCGCGCGCCACGCGGCGTGGACGATGCCGCGGTGCGCGCGGAGCGCGAATGCGGCCTGACCGTCCTGTGCTCGCTCCTCGATTCCTCCACCTATGCCGGTGGCGAGGCCGAGGCGCGCTCTGGTGATGTGGAGTGGATCGGGCCGCGCGCGGTGGCGCACGACACCGTGCTCACATGGGCGAGTGGAATCGCGGATGTCGTACCATTCCCCATGCTCACTCTCTTCTCGGGGGTGGCATCGCTCCGCGTTATGTTGCAAGAGAGGGGTGCCGAGCTGCTGGAAACCATCGCTCGCGTGTCAGGCGCGGAGGAGTATACGTTGCGCGTCTTTCAGGTGAAGGGAATGGCCACAAACGAGGCGCTGTCTCGAATGAGCTCCGGCTTGGCGGAGCTGGAGCGCCGGATGGCCGTGGCCGCGCCGGGGCAGCGCTACCTGCTGGAGCGCAAGCTGGAGCAGGCGCGCCGCGATGAGCTGCTCATCATCGGTGCCGCGGTGGCGTCGGAAGTGTGTGAGACTCTCTCGGCGCATGCTTCCGGAGTGGTGCGCGATGCGCTCCCCGCCAGCGCCGCGGATTCCACTGGTCGTGCGGTGCTCGATGCGTCGTTCCTAGTGAAGCGTGACGTGGTCGCTGGGTTCAGCGCTGCCGTCGGGGCGTTGGCGCACCGCTATGAGCCGTCCGGTTTCCGATTCGAATTTACCGGTCCCTGGCCAGTCTATCACTTCGTTCGTCCGAAGCTCGATGCCTGATTACGTGGAGAATGATGAGCGACTGGCTCTCAGTGAGTTGCTGAATCATGTGCTCGACAAGGGCGTGGTGATCGCGGGCGATGTCACCATCTCGGTAGCCGACATCGACCTCATTCGCCTGGGACTCTCGCTCTACCTCACCTCCGTGGAGACCTTGCCAGTTCCCTCCTCGACTGACCGTGGCGATATACCTGTATTGCGTGACTGAGCCAACACTCCAGCCACCAGCCAACCTGCTGGGCCTTGCGGCTGCGCCGGTGCGCGCAGTGGCGGCACTCGGAGCAGCCGCCTGGGCGAGCGACCTACCCGCGGATGTTGGCGCGGTGACTCCGGAGCTGGCTCGCACTCACGATCTGGTGGTACGAGCGGCGCTGGCGCTGGAGACGCCACTCCCCGCGCGCTTCGGGCAGACGTTTACCGATGAGGGGGCGCTCCGGCGCTCGCTTGATGCTCGCTCGGCGAGGATCACACGAGCCCTCGAGCGCGTGCGTGGCGCGGTGGAGATGACGTTGCGCATTCTGCTCGACGAGCCGGTGGTCGGCGGGCGGGCGGAGCGGCCCACGGCATCGACGGTGATCGCCAGGGCCGCTGGGGCGGCCGAGGGTGGCCAGGGGGAGGGCAGCGGGCGAGCATATCTGGACTGGCTGCGCGAGCGTCAGCACGTTGCGGCCGAGGCGCTCACGCGGGCCGAGTTCTTGCAGGCCCGCGTTGCGCGCGCTGTGCTGGAGATTGTTCGTGAGGAGGCTAGTTCGCCTCCGCCTCCCGCGGCGCGTTCTCTTGGAATTGCACATCTGTTGGCGCGTGGCGATGTTGGGCGGTATCGGGCGGCGGTGCACGCCATGGCCAGGCGGGAGCCGCCGCTACGAATGAGGGTTTCTGGCCCGTGGGCGCCTTATAGCTTCGCTGGTCTCACGGATGGTTGATGGCGCTGGGGCTGGACGCGGCAACGAGCCGGTAGCGGAGGTTTCGCCGGGAGATGCGGCGGCGTTCGAGCGTGAGCTTCGCGCTCTGGCGCCCGGACTCCCGGAACGCCTTGATGCCGACCCGGCGAACGCCGATAACGGGCTGGCCCGCCTGGTTCTCACCGTGATAGAGTTGTTGCGAGACGTACTGGAGCACCAGGCGGTGCGTCGTATGGATGGAGGTACGCTGAACGAGAGCGAGATAGAGCGGCTCGGGCTCGCGCTCATGAGGCTTGACGGTAGGATGCGGGAGATCAAGACTCTGTTTGGTCTCACCGACGAAGATCTCAACATAGACCTGGGCCCACTCGGGCGCCTGCGTTAACTCAGAAGTACGTCAAATTCCCGGAGCACAACGCTTGCCAGATCAACTCTCTCCCACGCGAAGTCACGGTCTAGTGGAGATCCTCGACAGGGTCCTCGACAAGGGGCTGGTCATTGCGGGAGACATCAAGATCAACCTCGCCAATGTGGAACTCCTCACGATCCAGATACGCCTTCTGGTATGCTCGATCGATAAGGCGGAAGAGATCGGGCTGAACTGGTGGCGGTACGATCCTCGTCTCACAGCAGTAGTGACATCGCCATACGCGAGCAGCTCTCTGGATGTCGAGACCCGGCTGGAGCGCATCGAGCGGCGGCTCGAAGCTCTCGTTCCCCAACCCACGCGCCCCGCAGGTGCGGAGCACGAACCCTCACCAACGGAGTAGGTACGATGGCTGTCGAACGTTCGCCTGGTGGCAGTTCACTCATCGATGTGCTCGATCGCGTGCTCGACAAGGGCATCGTCATCGATGCGTGGGTACGCGTGTCCCTGGTTGGAATCGACCTTGTCACGGTGGAGGCACGCATAGTGGTGGCGTCGATCGACACCTATCTGAAATACTCCGAGGCCGTGGGGATAACATCTCCGATATCGCGACCGCGCGAGCTGTTTGCCGCGGAGTCGGAGCTGGAGCGCTACGCCAGGGAGAACGCCGAGTTGAGGCGGCGTCTCGATGAGCTCACCACGATCACGAGCGCCAGAGGGGCGCTCTAGCCGGCGGTCGGACGGTCGGCGAGCGCGTCATGACCGCAGGGCACCGCATACTTCCTGATCGAGAGCTGGCCGGCCTGCTCTCTGATCTGGCCGAGAGCCCCGACTTCGCGGCTGCGGGAGCGCTACTTCTCAAGCAGTTCACGGAAGCGGCGTACGCCACGCGCGCGGCCCTCTACGTAGTCGATCCCTCGTTCCAACGGCTCGAGCAGAAGGGCACTCTCGGGTTTGGACAGACGTCCACGTCGTGGACGGTCGTGCCTCTCGACGACGAAGGGCATCCCATGACCCTGGCAGCTGTGGGGTACGAGGTGATTCTCTGCGGCGACGGGAAGCTCGCCGGACTTCCCTTCGAGCAATGCCTGCTCCTTCCACTTCCGCAGGCGCGCTCGCGAGGGGGGCCGGCGCCGCGTGCCGAGCGCGCATGGTCGCTCGGTGCCCGGTTCGCACGCTCGTCGGTCTTCGATTGGCCGGGAGCGCGTAGTGAGCGGCGCCGGCGGCTCGGTCACTCGGCGTTCGGTGTTCTCGTGGTCGAGGGTCGGCCGGATGATGCCGCCATCGGGAGGCTCGCGGATGCCGCACTGCTCGCCGGACCCGTGGCAGCCCGAAGCCATGCCATCGATAGGTTGAGCAGGGCGGCTGAGCGGTCGGATGACCAGCGCAACATGCTGACGACCATCATAGGCGCACTACCCGACCCCATCGTCATCACCGATGCCGCGAATCGAGTGGTCGTGCAGAACCGGCGCGCCGACCTCCTGCTATCAATTCGCGATGGCGACTCCGATGGGCGCCGCCGCGCGGTTGAGGTCAACAACCTGCTGTTCAGCTCTTTCCTCTCGAAAACTGCGCTCGCTGGCGGCGTGGGGCAGAACGCCCGCGAGCTGAATCTGGTGGACCCCAACGAGGGCACCGACCTCCTCTTCGAGGTGCTGGCACACCCGCTCCCCGCGGCCATCTCGCGAGAGGGCTCGTATGTGTCCATACTGCGCGATGTCACAGACCTGAAACGTGCCTCGATCGAGCTGGAGCGGCAGTTCAAGCGCGCCCGGGTAACTGAGATGGAAACGACCCGCGAGCGCGACCGGCTCAATCTCATCCTGAACAACGTGGGCGATCCGATCCTGGTGACCGACGACCAGGCAAAGATCTTCCTCATGAATCCCCAGGCCGAGCAGCTCTTCGAGGCTCCACGCGGGAGTACCGACCGGCGGCAACTCCAGAGCGTTCGGGGGAACGACACCAAATTCACGACGCTCATCTCCGACTTCGCGCTGAGCCCCGCGACGTTCCGGCGTGAGCGCATAACCCTCGCGCAGCCGCGGGAGGGGCGCGATCTGCCGGTGGAGGTACTGGCAGGGAAGGTGCTGAACGAGCGCGGTGAGCCCATGGCGATCGTCTCGGTACTCCACGATCTCACCAAGCAGGTGGAGAACGAGCGTCTCTACCAGGAGCTCAAGACGCTCAACTCCGGCCTCGAGGAGAGCATTCGCCTGGCCACGGCCGATCTCGAGGCGCAGAACCTCAAGCTGCAGTGGCAGTCGAGCGAGTTGGAGAGGGCGTATCGGCTGAAATCGGAGTTCCTGGCCAGCATGAGCCACGAGCTGCGCACGCCCATCAACGCTCTGATCGGATACACAGCGCTCATGCTCGACCGCATCTATGGAGAGCTGACGCCCAAACAGGTGCTGGGTCTGACGCGGATCCAGGCCTCGGCGCAGCACCTTCTCGCGCTGATCAACGACATTCTCGACCTGGCACGGATAGAAGCTGGCAAGACGCCTGTGCGCCGCGATGCCTGCGAACTGCGTCCCATCCTACTGGAGGTGGCGGCGCAGATGGAGCCGCTCGTGAAACGGAAGTCACTCGAGTTCGAGGTGGATATCGACCGTCACATCCCTGTTGCGTTCACGGACCCCACGAAGGTGAAGCAGATCGTGCTGAACCTGCTCTCCAACGCGGTGAAGTTCACCAACCACGGATATGTCTCTTTCGGCGCGGCAACGGTCGAATCGGATCTGGTGGTGCGGATAAGCGACAGCGGGATAGGAATCAAGCCGCAGTATCTCGAGGTGATCTTCGAGGAATTCCGACAGGTGGACCAATCGCGCACGCGCGAGTACGGCGGTACTGGCCTGGGATTGAGCATCACGCGCAAGCTGGTCACGCTCCTGGGCGGGGAGATATCGGTGGAGAGCGAGTACGGCGAGGGGACCACCTTCGTAGTGAGGTTGCCGCTGCACCGTGGGGCGGCGGCGGACGAGCAGAGAACGCGCGCTGGTATTGGAGCGGCCAGCGAGGCGAGTTGACGGCGGCGCTGGTCACATTGATCTTTCGTGAAGACGCGAAGCCGCTGGCTGAGCTCAGCCAGCGGC
>DATCXG010000237.1:0-9757 GCA_036565945.1 Gemmatimonadaceae bacterium | reverse complement strand
TTTAGCCGGTCTGTGGCTATCGCCATGGCGGGAAGGTCGGAGAGAACATTGAGGAGGAGTATCTGCTTGGGCAGAAGCGGGAGGAAGGTCACGATCAGCGATGCACCAGCCATGCTGAACATGTTGCCGAAGTTGGCGCTGGTGGTGATGAACACGTACTTCAGGGTGTTGGCGAACGCACGGCGCCCCTCGCGCACCCCGCGGGCGAGCGCGTGGAGGTCCTTCTCCAGCAGGAGTATGTCAGCGGCCTGTTTGGTGACGTCCGCCGCCGAATCGATGCTGATTCCGACGTCCGCGGCGTGGAGCGCCGCGGCATCGTTGATGCCATCGCCCAGAAAACCGGTAGCGTACCCGGACTTCTTGAGGGCCAGGATGATGCGTTCCTTCTGGTTGGGATCCACCTCGGCAAAGACTCCCACGCGCGGCGCCGAACTGACCAGTGCAGCCTCCGTCATGCGAAGGAGGTCACAGCCCGTGAGCATCGCACCATCGTGCAGCCCTGCATCCGCGGCCACTCGCCCCGCCACGTGGCGATTGTCGCCAGTGATCAGCTTCACCTGCACGCGCAGCTCCGCCAGATTGCGTAGTGCTTCGCATACTCCCGGCTTGAGCGGGTCGGAGACACTCAGAATACCTATGAAGGTGAGTTCGCGCTCGTCCGGACCCCCGACCGGTGCGTCGGAATCGAGCGCTCGATATGCTACTCCCAGACAGCGATAGCCATCGTGGCTGAGCGACTCGTACCGGGCCTCGATCGCGTCGCGCGCATCGCCGAGCGAGCACCGCTCACCCGCGGCATTCTCCGCAAAAGCGCAGATGTCGAGCACGCTCGATAGCGCTCCCTTGGTGATCAGAAGGCGTTCCCCCTCGCGTGCGACGGCGATGCTCTGGCGCTTCCGCACAAAGTCGTAAGGCACCTCGTCGACCTTCTCGTACCCATCCGCCCCGGCGGGTCTCTCTGCTCGGAGCACTTCATCGATCGGGTTGACGAAGCTGGTAGCAAATGCAGCGTTCAGGTATGCGTAGCGGCGCACGATGTCGCTGTCCCTTCCGGTCCAGTCCAGCGCGGCGTGGACGTCGACGACTCCCTCGGTTATGGTGCCGGTCTTGTCGATGCACAGGATCGACATGCCGCCGAGATCTTCGATGGAGGCCAGGCGCCGGACGATGACGCGTTCGCGCGCCATGTGCCGAGCCCCCTGAGAGAGCGTCACCGAAACGATGGCCGGGAGGAGCTGCGGAGTCAGCCCGACCGTGAGCGCGAGGGTGAAGAGCAGCGTGTCGAGCACGGGGCGGTGCAGCGCGACGTTGACGGCAAAGATCACGATCGCCAACACCATGGCGATGTTGAGCAGCAGGTACCCGAAGTTCCTGATACCCCGCTCGAACTCGGTCTCCGGCGGCCGGTGGGCGATACGCTGCGCGATGGCGCCGAACTCGGTGGCCTGACCAGTGCGCACCACCATAGCGGTCGCCACCCCGCTCACGACGTGCGTGCCGAAGAAGACGGCGCTGGTTCGCGGAACCGCCGGCGCGCCAGGAGCCGCGCTACCGGCCTCCTTCTCCGTTGGGAACGACTCCCCAGTAAGCGCGGCCTCATCCACAAACAGGTCCTTCGACGTGAGCAGCCGGGCATCGGCTGGAACACTCGAGCCGGCGCGAAGGCACACGACATCGCCGGGTACAACACACTCGACCGGTACCTCGCGCTCCTTGCCATCGCGCACGACGACAGCGGTGGAGCGTACCAGAGCGAGGAGACCGGCGATGACGCCGGCGGCGCGATGCTCCTGCCAGAACCCCAGAAGCCCACTAGTGCACAGGATGCCGAGAATGATCGCGCCGTCCCTCACCTCCCCCACGGCGATGGAGAGGACGGTAGCGATACCCAGCAACGCCGTGATCGGGTTCGCGAACTGTCCAATCAATAGCCGCGTCGCGGTGCCACCGCGACGGGGGAGTATTCCATTGAGGCCCACTCGTGCGAGGCGTTCGCGAGCATCTCCCTCCGTCAATCCAGCATCCGACGACCCGAGCTCGCGCGTCAGGCGCTCTATCGAGATGCTCCAGAAGTCGTCCGGCACTTCATCCGTGTCGCGCCTTCCGGAGCTCGGCGGTGCGGATCTGGCCATGGGGTATGGCCCTGGATCAGTGTGTCTGGGTGCGATGCGCATGAGACGAGTATCCGCTTTCAGTGGCGGCGATATGGTCCTCGTCGCAGTGGTCTCTGCTCTGGCAGTCTACCTGTTGCGACCGCATCGGGTTCGACATGCTCACGCTATTCCTGATCTTCGTGGCGGCACGGCACACCATCCGCGCTGGTGTGCTGCTCGCGGGATACGCACTCCCCGTGCTACTCGGGAGGATCAGCATCCTTCCCGGCGGACTCGGTGTCCTGGAGGCAACCATGATCACGCTCTATAGCGGACTCGGCATCCCGGTCACCGTTGCGGTCCTCGTAGTGCTCTCGTTCCGGCTGCCGACGTTCGTGGGATTCCCGCTCGCCGCATACCTGCAGCACCGGCTGTAGCGCGCTGTGCCACCGGAGTTCTTCGGGATCGAGCATGGTCCGCAACCGGCATCCATCGGAACTCCGCCAGCGCGCGGCCGGCATCTTGCGCCTGTCTCGGCTCACTACCCGGTTACGGATTCCACATGCACATCCTGGCCCTGAACACGGGCTCGTCGAGCCTCAAGTTCGCGGTATACGACGTGGGCTGCGCCCAGCCCGACGGACTGGTACCACTCCGGTACGGCGCGATCGAGCGGATTGGTGGCGCGGGCAGCCGGGTGCGCATCGGCAGCCAGGGCGAGACGGACGCAGTGGCGATCCCGATCCACGATCAGACCGCCGCGCTCGAGTGGCTCACGGCTGACCTCGGGCGCGAGCAGCTGTGGGAACAGCTCAGCGCTATCGGCCATCGCATCGTCCACGGCGGCAGTGCGTACCGCCGGCCCGTCCGCATCACGCGTTCGGTGCGGGCTGCGCTCGAGGCACTCGTCCCACTCGCGCCAGTGCACCTGCCGGAAGAGCTCCACACGATTGACGTCATGGCGCGCATCGCACCCGATCTCCCACAGATCGCCTGCTTCGACACCGCGTTCCATCGTGAGCTTCCGCTAGAGGCGCGCTGGTACGGGATCCCCCGCGCGCTCGCCGGTGACGGCGTGGTACGCTACGGCTTCCACGGCCTCTCCTACGAGTACGTGGTGCGCGACCTGCGCGCACAGGGTGCACTGGGCGCACGCACGATCGTGGCGCATCTCGGGAATGGCGCGAGCATGGCGGCAGTGCGTGACGGGCGGAGCATAGACACGAGCATGGGCTTCACGCCCATCGGCGGCTTCATGATGGGCACGCGCTCGGGAGATCTCGACCCCGGCATCCTCCTCTACCTCCTACGCCAACGCTCTCTCCATATCGATGAAGTGAGCGCGATGGTCACGGAATCAGGTGGGCTTCTCGGGCTCTCGGGCACCAGCTCCGATATGCGCGATCTGCTCACCCGATCCACCACCGATCATCGCGCGGCTGAAGCGGTGGCCGTCTTCTGCTATCAGGCCCGCAAGTTTCTCGGTGCTTACGTTGCCGCGCTCTGCGGGCTCGATACCCTCGTCTTCACCGGCGGCATTGGGGAGAACTCGCCAGAGATCCGCGCCCGCATCTGCGATGCCCTCGACTGCCTCGGCATCCGGATCGACACGGTACGTAACGAGGCGAACGCGAGCACGATCTCCGCAGCGGGTGCACCGGTCAATGTACACGTCATCCGGACCAACGAGGAGCTGATGATCGCACTCCACACGGCGCGCGTTCTCGAATCAGAAACCGGAGAGGACCATGACTGATCGTTCCTACCGACTCGACGAGCTGCAGGCGAATTTCCGAGCGGCGAACTACCTCGGCGTCGCACAGCTCTACCTTCGCGACAACGTACTGCTGCGCGACCCCCTGCGCCCGGAACACATCAAGCCGCGGCTACTCGGCCACTGGGGAACAGTGCCGGGGATCAACCTCGTCTACGGACATCTCAGCCGCCTGATCCAGGACACCGACGCGAGCATCCTCCTCATCGTGGGGACGGGGCACGGCGCGCCAGGCGTGCTGGCGGAGCTCTACCTGGAGGGTACGCTCGGTTCGTACCATCCGGAGCTAGCGCTGGACCTCTCCGGACTCACCCGGCTGGTGCGCTCATTCTCCTGGCCCGGCGGATGGCCGAGCCACCTGACGGCGCTCACACCAGGGACCCTGCACGAGGGTGGCGAACTGGGCTACTCGCTCGCTCATGCGTTCGGTGTCGCGTTCGACAACCCGGGGCTCATCGTTGCCTGCCTCGTTGGAGACGGCGAGGCTGAGAGCGGGCCTCTCGCCGCGGCGTGGCAGTCGTCGAACTTCCTCAACCCTGCCACCGACGGCGCGGTACTCCCCATTCTCCATCTCAACGGTTACAAGCTATCTGGCCCCAGCATCTTCGCCCGCCTCGCGCCGAGCGAGCTCCGCGACTACTTCGCCGGCATGGGCTATGTCGTGCGCGAGGTCGCCGGCGACGAACCCGAGCTGGTGCACCGTGAGATGTGGGCGGCACTCGACTGGGCACATGCTGAGATACGTGAGCGGCAGACGGCCGCGCGCTCCGGCCGCTTCCCTGTCCGGCCGAGCTGGCCGCTGATAGTTTTGCGCACGCCCAAGGGGTGGACGGCCCCCGCGACACTCGATGGGAAGCCGCTCGAGGGGACCTTTCACGCGCACCAGGTTCCCATCGATGACCCGGCCGGCAATCCGGGACATCTCGCCGCTCTCGATGCCTGGCTTCGCAGCTATCGCCCGGAAACACTCTTCGATGGCGATGGCCGCCCGCGAGATGAGGTCACCGCCATCTATCCGCGCAAGGAGCTCCGGCTCGGCGAGAATCCGCAGGCAAATGGTGGGGCGCTGCTATCCCCGCTTTCACTGCCGGATTATGAGCGCCACGCGGTGGACGTCCCCGAGCCCGGCGCCGCACGCACCGAGAGCACGAAGGTGCTCGGCAGCTACCTGCGCGATGTGTTCGTCAACGACATCGAGGCGCGCAACTTCCGCCTCTTCTGTCCCGACGAGACATCGTCGAACCGCCTGCAGGCCGTGTTCGAGGCTACGGCGCGCGCGTGGATGCTGCCCCAGCTTCCGAGCGACGAGTTTCTCGCCCGCGACGGGCGCGTGATGGAGATCCTGAGCGAACACTGCTGCGAGGGATGGCTCGAGGGCTATCTACTCTCGGGGCGCCATGGCATGTTCGCGTGCTACGAGGCGTTCCTGACCATCGTCGACTCCATGATGCAGCAGTACGCGAAGTGGCTCAAGATGGCCAGGGAGACCACCTGGCGGCAGCCCGTCGCATCGCTCAACTATCTCATCACGAGCCACGTGTGGGAACAGGACCACAACGGCTACAGCCACCAGGGTCCGAGCTTCCTCAACATGTTGCTGACCAAGAAATCTTCCATCACCCGCATATACCTCCCTCCGGACGCGAACTGCCTGCTGTCGGTCGCGGATCACTGCCTCCGCAGCCGTGGCCACATCAACCTCGTGGTCGCGTCCAAGAAACCCATGCCCCAGTGGTTGTCGATGGATGCTGCGCGCCATCACTGCGCCGAGGGTGCTTCCGTGTGGGAGTGGGCGAGCACCGGTGATGCGCAGCCGGACGTGATCCTTGCGGCCGCGGGCGACGTCCCGACCCGCGAGACGGTGGCCGCTGCATGGTGGCTGCGGCGTGAGGCGCCCAGCCTGCGCGTGCGCGTCGTGAACATCGTCGATCTCTACGCTCTGCAGTCACCCCACGACCACCCGCACGGGATGAGCGACGACCGATTCGCCGCACTCTTCGGACATTCCACCGAGGTCGTCTTCGCGTTCCACGGCTACCCGAACGTCGTCCATGAATTGATACACCATCGAGAGGACCCGCAACGATTCCACGTGCGCGGCTACGCCGAGGAAGGAACCACCACCACGCCCTTCGACATGACAGTGCTCAACCGGATGAGCCGCTACCACCTCGCGATCGAGGCGCTCCGCCGCGCGGGCCGGGGCGAGAAGACTGCTGTATTCGAGCGTAAGCTGGACGAGCACTGGCGCTACATCCGCGAGCACGACGAGGACATGCCGGAGGTCCAGAACTGGCGCTGGTCCGAGGGCGAGCCGGCCGCGGGCCCTCATCACCAGCACGTGGAGACCAGCTGAGAACGGGCCGGGAGCTATTCCCCTACAGAGCGGCAAGGTTTTTCCGATAGCGCCGCCTCCCTCGGTGCGCGAGACTGTTTCCATAGACAGATGCAGGACGGCGCAGTCGACTCCAGCCCCGGAGCATTCTCGTATGGGAACATCCGCCCTATCCGACAGCGCACGCCTCTCTCCTCGTGTCGCCCACACGAGCCGGGTCCGTCCTGCAGACAGGATGGCCGCGACAGTATCCGGCGCGCTCGCGTTCATCCCCGAGCCGTGCGACCATCGCGCGCTGGTCGAGTACATCGAGCAGACTCTGCAGGCCGCTCGCGGCTCGGAGCCGTGCAGGGCGGCGTCAGAATTGCGATATGTGGATCTTTCTGAATTCTGGCGAGGTGCAGGATGCTGACTCGCTCGGAGATCTTGGGCATCGAGCGCTCGCTGCGCGGTTCGCTCGTCCTGAGCGTCTACCTGGACAGCCCCCCCCGCGACCCAGCCCAGCGCGCAGCCTGGCGGACGAGATTGGATCACGCACTCGAACGGGCGCGAGATGTTGCGACGGAGCGCTCCGAGCTGAAAGCGTTCGACCTCGCGGCCGCGCTGCTGCGTGACGAGCTGGCGTCGGTCACCGGCGCGCCCGGTGCGGCGGGGTGGATGGGTTACGTGACATCCGATTCTGTGCAGCTTCGTGCCTCGCTTCCCGTTCCCGTCCCGCTACTGGTGCGCTGGGGACGCGGGGCGGTCGTGGCGCCCGCTCTGCGAGCGCTGAAGGAGGAGCGCATCGCGGTCATCGCTATCGTGGACAGCCGCTCGGCGCGGATCCTTCGGTACGGCAACGGCGTCATCCAGCCGCTCGAGACATTGCACGCGTACACCCACGTCGATGAGGTGTCGCACATGGGCGCCCCACCTCGTCGGGGATTCCATTCCGGCACACGGGGCCAGACCGGGACGGACGCCGCCGAGCGTGAACTGCGAGCGGGGCGGGCGCGCATGATGCGCGAGCTCGCGGCGCGCATGCTCGCCCTGGCTGGTACCGATGGGTGGCTCCTCTTTGGCGGCGCACCAGCCGCCGCGCGTGAGGCATCCACCAACATGCCCAACAGCGCCGCCTCGCGTACGTGGCTGATGCCGGACGCCCCGCTCGGGCTGAGCGACAACGGCATAGCACGATCGGCCGCGCGGGGAGCCTCGACTCTGCGCCGTCGCGAGGAGCTCGCCTCGGTGCGGACGATCCTCGAGCGCGCAGGGGCCCGTGGGCGATCTGCGATGTGTATCGCCCCCGTGGAGAACGCGCTGGCAGCCGGAGCCGTGCAACGCCTTCTCATCACGACCCGCTGCATCGAGGATGTACCGGAGGAGGCCGAGGCGCTCGTGCGTGCGGCCTTCGATGATGGTGCCGACGTGGAAGTGGCGTCGGGAGAGGCAGCCGAGCTCCTGGATGCCGAGGCGCAAGGTGTCGGCGCGCTACTCCGCTTCACCGCGCCGACGTCGTCCTGAATGCCACATGCGTAGCCACTATTGCAGCGACATCATCAACGAGGCAACCGTGAACCGAGATCTGATTCGAGTCGTGCTTGCGGATGACCATGCGGTAGTCCGGTCGGGACTCAAGGCAGTCCTGGGGAGTGCCCGCGACATCGAAGTCATCGGCGAAGCGGTGAACGGACACGATGCGATCGAGATCGTGAACCGCCTCGAGCCCGACGTCGTGATCATGGATCTCACGATGGCCGAGATGGACGGCATCACGGCTACCAGGACACTTGTCGAACAGGGCTCCACCTCGCGCGTCCTCGTCCTCACGATGCACACGGAGGAGGAGTATCTGATGGAGGTGCTCCAGGCCGGAGCATCGGGCTACATCGTGAAGAGTGCCGCTGACCGCGAACTGGTGGAAGCCGTGCGCACCGTTGCCAGGGGCGAGGTGTACGTTCAGCCGGCTGCGGCGCGCGTTCTCGCTCGCGGGCTCACTCGGAAGGACCAGAACGCCGCCGAGCGGCAGCGGTTCGAGAGGCTCAGCGAGCGGGAACAGGACGTGCTCAAGTTGGTCGCTCAAGGGTACACCGCTCCGGAGATCGGCGCCAAGATCTACATCAGCCCGAAGACGGTGGATACGTACAAGCAGCGCATCAACGAGAAGCTCGGGCTGCAACACCGCGCGGATTACGTCAAGATCGCCCTCCGACTCGGGTTGCTCTCGTCCTGAGGCTCCGCCGCCGCTTCTCTGCCGGTACTCGAGCGCGGCGTCGTGGGAGTCAGATGCCGGTCCCTGTGGGGGGATCACCGACACGCGAAGCGAACTCCCCCCGATTGTGCGGCCGCCAGATCTCACGAGATTCAGGTCAGACCCACAGAGTCCGTCACGCGAGAAGGAGGTCGAGATGCGCCTGCAGCGAGCCGTGGTCGGAATGGACTTCAGCGCGCCGGCAACCGCCGCGGCGCCCCCGCCTCACGCCCCATCGGATGAGCTGGCAGCCGTTGGCGCCGCACTCTCCACCCACCCGTACGCGCACCGCAGCGTGGCTGCAAGCGCGGAGGTGATTCGAGTGCTGCTCGTGGATGATCACGCAGTCGTCCGGGCGGGCGTCAGGGCAATGCTGACCGCAGTGCCGGACATGGACATCGTGGGCGAGGCCGCAAACGGCGCGGACGCGGTGACACTTGCATCGCGCCTCGCTCCGCAGGTGGTGGTCATGGACCTCGAGATGCCTGGCGGAGACGGTGAATCGGCCACTCGTGCTCTCGCGGCGCTCTCGCGTCCACCACGCATCCTGATCCTGACCATGCACGAGGAGCGCGAGCGCCTCCTCCCGCTATTGCGGGCGGGGGCGGCAGGCTATCTCGCGAAAAACGCATCTCATCGCGATCTCATCGAAGCCATCCGCGTGGTGGCGGCCGGCGACACGTACGTGCGCCCTGCTGTCGCTCGCCGCCTCGCGTCGCACGAAACCCGTACGACCACTGGAGCGCATTCGGCACGCGACCTCTACAACACGCTGAGCGAGCGAGAGCAGATCGTTCTGCGCCTCGCTGCGCAGGGACTCAACGGGCCGGAGATCGGACGGCAGCTCGCCATCAGCACGAAGACGGTGAATACCTACAAGCATCGCATCCGATCAAAGATCGGGCTGGGAACTCGCGCCGAGTACGTACGCCTGGCGATCGAGGCGCACCTGTTCGACGAGTAGAGCGCCAGGGGCGGCGGCGACATCTGCATCGTGGCCCGATCCAGGATCGACGCGGGAACGCAGCGGGGCCGCCATGTACGGCTTTTCCTCAATGCCCTGTGCCTTTCGTCTGACAGACGAGCAGTTTCACCACCGTTTGATTGGTAGCGTGAGCCACGCAGAGTACGGATGCGACTTCGGGCGCACTGAGGCCCCTGAGCATCTGGTGAAACGACATCTGCTCCCCAAGGAGGATAATCGCCATGCCATCCCCACTCACATCGCCGGCCCCCGCGCTGGGGGACGTTCGGCAGAATCCGCTGAGGCTACCAACCGGCCCGATCATCATCGCGACGGATGGTACGGCGGACTCGGATGCCGC
>DATCXG010000230.1:0-2844 GCA_036565945.1 Gemmatimonadaceae bacterium | reverse complement strand
GCTTCTCGATCGTGCTCTCACGCAAGGCAGCCGAGAAGGTCTTCTGCAGGGTCGTCGAGGCGATGGCGCCAGTCGCCGAGCGATTGGGGAATATCCACGGTCCCCGCTCCGGTGGCTTCCCCCAATGCTCACGCCACAGCGCCCGAGCATACTCGCGCCAGTAGGTGCGGAGCAGCGTGAGCGTCCGCTCGGCCAAGGGGACGTAGCGATCGCGACCCCCCTTTCCTTCGCGCACGTGCACCATCATGCGCGTGCTGTCGATGTCGCTGGTGAGGAGGCCACACCCCTCCGTGAGACGCAGGCCGCAGGAGTAGATCATGGTCAGGCACATCCGCACGCGGATATCTCGCACCCTGCCCAGGAGCTCCCGCACCTCCTCGATGGTGAGAACCACCGGCAACGCATGTCGCTTCGCCGGGCGCACCAGGTCGAGCACTGGCCAACTGCGCGCGAGGGTCGTCTCGACCAGGAAGCGGATCCCGCTGCGATACAGATTCAGCGTGCTGCGTGCGACGTGCCGCTCGCTCACGAGGTGAAGGAAGAAGGCGCGCAACTCTTCCTCCGTGAGAGTATCGAGTGCCGTCGGAGGGCGATCGCAGAACTTGGCCAACCCCTTGACGGCATCGAGATACGACTTCTGTGAACGTGGCGCGAGGCCACGCAGCTGCATGTCCTCCGACATGCGATCGATGAGCGTGAGCGCGGGCATTTCTGCCTCCAGGGTAGGGGACAACCGAGAGACTGCGCTATCACCCTGACCCTACACCCGACCGCACAACAAAACAGGGATGGCCACCCCGGGCCATCCCTCTCACTCCACTACCGCGTAGCGGTTTAGTTCAACGCAAAGTAGGCAGACCCGCCTAATTCCTTTACAACATGCTGTTGCGCTGCCTAATCCGATAGCCCATGGCCGCGCAGACCTACGATAACTGCCGCCGCCACCACCGCTTCCATCCGTCTACTTCACGACCTTTCCCCGATATTATGCGCACCCAGGTCGCTACCTAATTCCACTCAGCCTACCTGAGAGAGTGGCCGACGTCCCCAGAGAACTCGCTCTCGGAATCCCAACCAGAACCCCGGCACGGGCCCGCTGCGTGTCCGACCAGGCTCGCCCGCAGGATGATCGACTAGCCGGCTAGAATCGCACCCCCGTATCCGGTACGTCCCACGTATGCCCACTGAAGCCGAAGCTCGCGAATATGTCCCTCGCCTCCGCAGCCGACCACTTCCTCCACGTGGGCTCGCGATGCCGACCATACCACACCTTGGCGAATTCCCAGACCTGCCCGAGCGGCCGCACGTCGCCCCTCGGCATACCATGCCGCGCACACCAGCTGTCGATTGCTTCCTCGGAATCGAACAGCAGCATGTTGCTGCAGGTGTAGATGACGTTGTCCCACGCACGCTGCATCGGAATGGGAAAGTGGACGAGGAGCTCCTCGCGCGAGACGGCGCCGTCCACGACGTCCACGGTGACCGGGGTCGATTCCCCACCTAGGGTGGTCGTGATGCTAGCATCAGTGCCCAGTAGCGCGACTATCCCCATCGAGCACCATGCGCAGTTGCCCCACCAGCCTCGCCTCTCGTTCCGCACCCAGAAGTTCGTGGGCGCCGCCGAGAATGGGTGGATGACCCAGATCTCCGAGCTCGCTGGGTGCAGGACCACGCCATGCTCGTCCTGCAGCGACCGGAGCGCAGCCGTCACCACCTCGGGCGGCTGAGCGAGCAGCGCAGAGAGCGTCGCGACGGACGGCGCGTGTCCGTGCTCGATGAAATGCTCGATGATCGTATGATGGAGCAACGAGCTCCCAACTGGCGTTGCGCTCGCACGATCTGAAGCGGCGATCATCGCGCGCGCGTTCTCAGCCGGCGCCTGGTCCCGACCAGTCGAACGGAATGTGCTTGCTCGATCGGCCCGCCCAATCCCACTCGAAGCCGAAGCTGTTCACCGTGTCCACTACAGCGGTACCCCACGTCGCCACGGTACCAGGGCCCGTTTCCGAGCCGGGAGCATTGAGCGTCTGGACTCGCTTGCCCGGAGGCGTCATGGGCCCGCTCAGCGCTTCGGCTCGCGCGCTCACCTTTCCTGGGATCTCGGCGCGCCAGTGGGCCAGGTCGTCGGCTACCTCGAGCTCGATCGGCGCGTACTCGATGCCGCGCACCTCGCCGATCAGTTTCGCGAATTCCGCCGGGAACCCGCCAGCCTCGCCGCCCCAGATCAGACGCAACGCGTCTCGTTGTTCCTCGCTGGCGCGCTCGTCGATGAACATCCCGAGAGCGGCCTTCGTCTCGCCAGCCCATATGTTGCCGTCGAAGTGCGCGACACCGAGCACGTTGAGCCCGTCGAGCACGACGTCGCCGTAGTGGCCGCGCCGTACGTGATACGCGAGGATGCCATCGCAGTCACCGAAGCTCGGTGCCTGCGCGAAGGTGCACGGACACGGGATGCTGCACTTGCACACGTCGAACCAGTCTCCCTCGACATGCCACTCGGGAATCTGTGCCATACTCCCTCCTCGTTTGCCCACCGCTGCCGGTATCGGTTCCACTCTATTATTGGGCTTCAATGTTCGCGTGCGCAATCGCCTCGCGTTCGCGCGTGTGCCGAGCTGGACGTGTGCGGAGCCGGCGTTGGATGTGTGTCAGACGGGAAGCCTGAGCACGGTCCACGCAATCAACGCGGCACCCACCAGGCGCGAGAGCCACGGACCACGAACGGCGATTTTCTCCAGCAGGATCACGGCCGCCAGCACCGGCTCACGGCAACCCGGTACCGTTGGCATCCACCCACTCGAAGCTCCGCTCCTCCCCCATCAACCGCCAGCGCCGCGGGTAGAC
>DATCXG010000206.1:0-5417 GCA_036565945.1 Gemmatimonadaceae bacterium | reverse complement strand
GCGGGGATGACGATTGGCACGATGCAAGACCTGACCCCGCCTCTCATACCCGCCGCTGCCGCACGAAAGCGTGCCGCAGCCTGTCGCAGAGAGGTCTCATTGTGGCGAATCGGGCATCTTTAGTCCTGCCCAATCAGCAGTGACGCGAGAGAAGTTGCCGAAATTGAGAGAATAATGGCCGTTTTTAGCACCGACTTGGCCGTTTCGAGCATCGACTCCGCGCGCGAAAGTCTATTATGATTGTGGGTTGGGGGAGATCCGAAACCGAGTAGCGACAGCCAATCGCGCCTCGAGCAACGAGAAGGCGATGAGAGAGAGCACGGGGCATACGCTCTGTTCGATCTCATCGCCTTTTTTGCAACAAATTCCTGCCATCCTGCCGTTGGTCATTTCTGCCAATGCGCTCGGAGGACGGACACTATATATAGGCGCGCATCAGTCGTATGAACGACGTCTCCGTTCGCGGAAGGAGACATGCGCGCAGCGTACGAGAGAGCCGAATGGCCGCGGGTGGTGGCCGAGGGGGCGCCGGTTGCCGGACGCCCCGTGGTGGCGCTCGTGTGCGGCGACGCGGTCCGTGGCGCGATACGCGATGCGATCGGCGGTCAGGCGCGGGTGGTATTCTGCGACTTCGCGATGGATCTCGTGCGCCTCGCAACGGAGCTGGGGCCGCGGCTCGTGGTAGCCGAGCCGCGCGATGCAGGGGGCGACAGAACCGCCCCCGCCCTCTCCGGTCTCCGCCTCCGCTCTCCGCGGCTCAGGGTCGTACTGTACATGTCGCTCACCCCCGCGGACGTGCACGATGCCGCCGAGGGATTCCCGGCGATCGTGGTGCTCCGGCACTACGACGACATCGGGAAGGTCCTGCGCGCGGAGCTCGCGGGAGCCCTGCGAGACGGGTCGCCCGGAGCGCTGCTGGAGGGCACCGCCGCTCTGGTGCCACCGCTCGTGCGTCCCTTCTTCGCGTGCTGCGCGTGGCGAGCCCACAGGATACGCACGGCCTGCGACGCGGCGAACGCGGTGAGGATCCCGCCTCGCACGCTCAGCCGGTGGATGCGCGATGCGGGCCTCCCCACCCCGAAGACCGTGCTCGAATGGTATCGACTGCTTCACGCCGCGTGGCAACTGGAAGGCGGAACGCGGAAGCGGAGCGCGGTGGCCCAGCTGGCTGGGTTCATATCTGGCGAAGCGTTGGGTCATACGCTTCGACAGTGCGTAGGAATCTCCTGGCCCGAGCTGCGCGACGAGGTGGGGCTCGGCGGATTGCTGGGGCGTTTCGATGCGCTGCTGCGCGGGCCGAGGACCGATTCGCCGGAGATGGAGAACTGGCGAGCGGGCGGCGGCCCAGCGGCCTGAGGCGAGCGTGGCCGGGAAGCGGCCACTTCTGGCCCATTTCTACCCTATCGGTGGACAGCCAAGCGCGGTACCAATTCACTTCATTCGTTTTCTCCGCCTGACTCGAGGACGAAGTCCACTCACCCGCGTGGCCATAGGGCGCGGACTTCCGTCTTCGGTCGGGGGAGCGTCAGTACCGGCGCCACCACCGGCGCTTCGCTGCGAGAAGCATCCCATCCCCTTGGCACGGGGGGCCGGACATGCGAGTGGAGAGCAGGAAGCAGAGCCGCCGCCAGTCGCACGCGCCTCCCGCTGGCGAGGCGCGGCAGCGAGTGGTAGCGCTTCTCCTCAACGCTACGGATCGTCGCGCCGTCCGCGAGGCCCTGGGAGAGCGTGCCACGGTGGACTTCTGCGAGCGAACCGCGGAGCTCTTTCGTCTGGCCACCGACCTTCGGGCAGACGTCGTCATCGCCGACTCGCGCGACATAGACGGCAGAAGAACCGCGCCTGCCCTGCACTCGCTCCGGGCCGCGCGGCCGCTGTTGCAGATTGTACTCTACCTCGATCTTTCCGTATCGGCAGTACGGAGCGCCCTCGAAGGGTGGGCCACCGGTGTCGTATTCCGCAATGAGGAAGACGTCGGCCCGGCGCTGCGCACCGCGATCGCGCGTGCTCCAAACGCCGGCTCTCCGGGTGCGACACTCGCGATCAGCGCAGCCCTTGCTCCTCCCGAGGTGCGCCGTTTCTTCACTCACTGCGCGTGGCAGGCGACCGTGATTGGCACGGCTCGCACGGCTGCGGAGGACGTCGGCATCCCCTACCGCACGCTGGCCCGCCAGCTCGAAGCGGTGGGGCTTCCGTCTCCGAAGGTAGTACTGGCGTGGTACCGGCTGCTGCACGCCACGTGGCGAATGGAGCTCTCACACGCTAGCCGTGAAGTGGTGGCCAAGAAGGCGGGATTCAGCTCAGGCGACGTCCTGGCCAAGAGGCTCCGCCGCTACGCTGATCTATCGTGGACAGAGCTCCGCGAGCGAGTCGGCTTCGCCGGGCTGCTCGCACGGTTCGAAGCGCTGCTCGGTGCACCGGCCGAAACGGAGATGGAGTGGGCGGTGCGAACAGCGCCAGCCGCACCGCATAGCGCGCCTGGCACTTCGCTTGGACGGATTAGCGGAGAGTCTCGCCCGCGCGGAGGTCGCGGAGCCAACGTACAACTTCCGGCATGCAGGGTGTGCGATGAGCCGGGTCGGGATGAAGGAGCGCACGAATGAAGGATCGCAGCGCCGGGGTGAGACGAGGCTCCTCAGGCAGCACGACATGCTCGGCAATCCGGCGCCGGACGAAAGGGCCGGTGTAGGCAAGCAGCGCTCCGCTTATCGAATCTGTTGCCGCTCTCACGTCCTCCCCCGCCAGAGGAACGGTACCGAAGATCGACTCGTGAAGTAGGAGGCCGAAAGCATAGACGTCAGTGGCGACTGTTTGGGCGCGGCCGGCGAGCTGCTCGGGGGCCATGTACCACACCGTGCCGCTCACGCGTCCCCAGCGGGTCTGCGCGCTGCCGTCCGTGGAGCGCTTCCGCATGGCGCCGTAGACGCCCAGGTCGATGAGCATCGCTTCACCGAAGATCGGCGCGCCCTCACGCATCGGGACGATGATGTTGTCCGGCTTGAGATCGCGGTGGATCATCCCGGCAGCATGGATCGCAGTCAGCGCATCGGCTACGGCGCCGCCGAGGACCAGCGCGTGGGCCACGGCGATTGGGCCGTGTTGGAGAGTGGCGCGTAGCGGACGCCCGGTCGCGTACTGCATAGCAAGGAAGGAGCGGCCGTCGTGCAGCGTCCCGCACTCCACGAAGCCAACGACCCGTGGATGGCGCACGGCACGCAGCGCCTCTCCTTCACGGATGAGGTTGTTGGCTGCCTCGCCGTTTGGCTCCCTCACCACCTTGAGAGCAACGATGCGCTCGGCAGCGAGGTCGTGGGCAAGGAAGACGGATGCGGCACCGCCCTCACCGATCTCGCTCAGCAGGCGGAAGCGGTCGTGTAAGACGGTGCCGCTCTCGTAGCCTTGCAGAGGCATGCAACCCCGACGATGCAGCGGTGAGTACGATGATTCGGCGACCTTTACCCTGCTCACACCGGTGTAACGTTCCCCACAATGAGCAACACCATGTCAGCGCGCAACAGTGAGACCCGATTGGTCGCCTATTCCGCAGCTACTTCCGCCGATTTCGCATCTCGCTCGTGGAGCGCGGGCATCGTAGAGTGATCTCACACGACGCGAACGACAATACGCAGGAGCATCAGTGCTCGCATCGGTTGCGGAAGGATCCGCCATGTGAGAGCTCCGCGGTCGTGCGGAGGTGGAAAATGCTATTCGGGAAGTCGAATCACTCGCACGCCTCATCGGGATCTTCCGAGCGCTTCACGCCGGAACCGCACGTGGTGTCCGTGGTGCAGGACACCGACACCGCGCTCCTGGACGTTCGCTCCGAGCGTTACTTCACGCTGAACGAGGTAGGCACGCGCATCTGGGAGTTGCTCGCCGAGGGCACGGAGGTCGCGGTCATCGCCGAGCTCCTTGCCGAAGAATACGACGCTCCGATCGATGCAATAGCGGCCGATACGCGGACGCTCCTGACCGCGCTGGAGAAGGCGAGGTTGGTGAGGCGGGTATGAGCCAGAGCATACTGCCGGCCGAGACGGTGGTGGGCAACGCCGGAGAGATAGCCGCGAGATTGCCATCGACGGCACGGTGCGGTACGTCCCTCATTATGGTCATAGCGGTTTTGAGAACTTGCGGATTCGTACGAGCGCTTCGGCTGATTCGATGGATGGCGCGTGACGTCCGACTCAGCTGCGATGAACCGCACGAGACGGCGGAGTCAGTAGCCCGACGGGTGGCCCTGATCGCGGCGTTCTATCCGGGGCGAGCCAGGTGTCTGGAGCAGTCTCTTACGCTGTACTGGTTGCTACGACGGATGGGGATGGACGCAGTTATCCGGCTTGGTGTTCAGCCTGTGAGCTTCGCGGCGCATGCGTGGGTGGAGTACCAGAGGATACCGGTGCACGAGGGAGAGCTCGTCGCTACAGTCCTGCCGTTCTCGGAGCTCCCCATATGAGCATGTTCGCGTGCCTGATCGGACGTGGCGGCGCACCAGTGCCAGACGACGTATGCAAACGCGTAGCGGCACAGCGAGCTGCGGGAACGTATCTGCCAGCTCAATGGCGACGCACCCCTCACCTGGCTGTTTTGCTCGGGTCCGACGTTCCAGGAGTATGGCCGAGCATCGCCCGCCTCGACGCAACTGTGGCAGTAGGCTTGGCCCGGCTCGATCAGACTCCCTTGCTTCTCAAGCATCGACGGAGCTTCCCCACAGCCGATTCTGACCTGGCATTGGTCATAGCGATGATATCGCGCTTCGGCGCCGCATGCGTTGCTGACCTTTCTGGGGACTTCGCGTTTGTAGTGCATGACGCCCGCGCCAACACCGTCGTAGCGGTGCGAGATGCCTTCGGCATCCAGAGGCTATACACCGCGTGTAGCAGCCAGCTTCTCTGCTTTTCTACGCGCGCATCGCTTCTCGCCACCACTGACGACTACAATCTCGAGTACTTGGCGGAGTTTATCCTGCACGGATACGACCCTCACGATGGGTCCACGTTTCGTGGTGTGCATGCTGTGCCGGCCGGTACAATTTCTACTTATTCGTCGACGGGCGAACTACGGCGGCGATACTGGCCCGGGCAGACAATACTCTCGCCTTCGGCGCCTCAGATGTCTGAGGCAGCAGCCGCCGAACTATTTCGCGAGCACCTGTCAGACGCTGTTAGTACCCACCTCGCGGCCGGTGGGCACGCATGGGCGCAGCTCTCGGGTGGAATGGACTCTTCAGCCATCGTCGGTATAGCAGAAGGACTATGCCGGCAGCGAGACGGCAACGCGCGCTTGGGAGGGGCCCTAACCCTGGCGATGCGACCTTTCACAGGCGCCGATTCGCAATTCGCATCGATGGTGGCCAATCACTATGATCTCCGGCACGAGGTCATCGACGGGTGGTCGTCGTGGCAGGACGATGGCGGCGG
>DATCXG010000205.1:0-5679 GCA_036565945.1 Gemmatimonadaceae bacterium | reverse complement strand
CAGCACCGGTCAAGAATCCCACCAGGATCCGCGAAGTTACCTCAACTACGGGGTTCAGGGTTCAGGGTTCAGGGTTCAGGGTTCAGGAACTGCCTCGGCGTAAAGAACTCTATGCTACGAGCCCTTTCTGCTTCCTGATCCCTTGTAGTTCCCCCTGAACCCTGCCCCCTGAACCCTGAACTCCGTGGTTACCGCCCCCCCGCCTCGACGTGCGGCAGGCTCGTCTTGCCAGCTTCGGTGGATCCTGGCAGGGCGGTCAGTGATCCGGGATTGGTATCGAGGTAGTGGAAGGCACGGATGACCAGCGCCTCCAGCTCGCTCGTGGTTGCGAGGGTCAGATAGCCTTTGCGCTCGCCTCCCGGTATGGCGTTGGCGAAGGCGGCGGAACCGTCGCGCCACGGCGCGTGCGCGACCCGCGAAGCGGTGTGCGGGTCGAGATCGGTCCGGTACGATACCAGCGACACGCCGGGTCGGTCGGGTCGTACGCCGAGGACTAACTGCGCTCGTAGGTGCGCACCGGACTGTGGTGCGGGCGCGGTCTCGTCCACCACGACGAAGCAGCCATCCACCGGCTCGAATGGCGCGTCCGCGGCCACCCGTGCCCAGAGCCTCTGGTAGGGGAACTGCAGGTAGCAGGCGGGCGGTGCCGCAAGGATCCAGTCGTCCATCTCGTACTCGTCGGCGGTGAGAAGCTTGACCACATCCTCGCCGATGGAATACAGTCGATGGCCGAAGCTCCAGAACTGGAATCCCTGGTACAGCAACTCGCCGTATTCGTCGATCGCGTCGGTCGGGGCATCGTCGGGCATGATGTCCTTGAGTGATGCGCCCACGAAGCCCAGTAGAAGGAACTGGTCACGGCGTCGCGGGTCCTTGCCTCGCTGCTCGGCCTCGGCTCTGATGGCCGGGAACGCGTCAACTTCGAGGGACTCCAGGATCAGCTCGTACGGTGTGATGCGTGCGGTCACGTTTGGGTGTCCATTAGCAGATCAGGCCTCTTCCTCGGGGCTTTCCTCTACACCAGCGACATCGCGGAGGCGGGCCACGATCTCATGCATCTCGTGCTCGGTGAAGTCTATCTCCTGCGCTGCGCCCTCCGTGTCGATGAGTCCAGCGCGCATCGAGACCGCCACCTGGTTCAGGTAACGCACGTGGCGCAGCAACTCGTTCGTTGCGGCGCGCAACGCCAGATAACGGCGTTTGTTGGCCACAGCACGCCGGTACCTCGCCGTAAGTTCGCTGTCAGTGAACCCCCTCGCTACTGCCTCGACCTCCCGCTTACTGCGAGCGGATAGCGTGCCACGGTCGGGGATGCCGTCGTCGTCCCCCGCTCCCCTCACGAACCAGAGGCGGCCCAGGTACTCCACTCCATCATATGAGACGAGCACTGACACCGTGATCGTCCGGTTGTCAACGCTGATTGTCGCGATTGTTGGTCGCACCGATTCGTAGTGTTCCGACATCAGTCAGGCGCGGGTGGGTGGCAAGACAGCGGACGCGGTTTCCTCGAGGAAGCTGTTGATCGCGCCAAAGAGAGCGTCCGGTGCCTCGACGTACGGTACGTGGCCGCTGTCATCGAGTACGACAAGCCTGGCGTTCGGGATGTTGCGAGCCGCCTCCTCGGAGGCTGAGAGGGGGATGGGATCCTCCCGTCCGTGAAATATCAGCGTGGGGCAGCTTATTCGGGTGAGGTCGGGACGCAGGTCGAACTGGCCCAAGCTATCCCACACCGATTGCTGCACGCGGCCCATGACGCGGAATGGTGTAAGCTCGCGCGCCCTCTCTGGGTGGGCGAAGTAGCCGGCCACGCTCAGCTCGAACGCACGCTGGCGGTAGGCCTCGGGGTCGCGCTCGCGCAGCCCCGACGCCGCGAGATCCTCGCGCATGCGCCGGATCGCCGCGCCCTTCTGCCGCCGTCCCAACTCGGACTCGAACACGCGCCTCGCTTCCCACGTGACCGGTGCTGGATCGATGAGGACCATGCGCGCCGGTGACGGCGACCCCGGAGGAAGCGGAGGATCGCCGCTGCCGAAGACGTCGGCGGCATAAAGCATCGCCAGCAGCCCTCCCCACGAGTAGCCCACCAGAGTGAGCGGGGCCAGTTCCATCTCACGGGCGAGGAGCGCCAGGTCGTGGACGTGAGTGCGCCAGGTGATGGGCGCGTGGTCAGCGGTGCGTGATCTGCCTCCTCCGCGCTGATCGTAGAAGATCACCTCGTGGTTCTCGGCCAGTCGCAGCATCTGCGGCAGGAGATAATCGTGATGTGCACCAGGGCCGCCGTGCAACACGAGGAGCTGTGGTGCGCCAGCGGGCCCGTAGCGCACCCAGTGAAGCGGCACGGGCGTCGTGGTGGTGACACCTGATCTGGAAGGCTGCATGTAGATCGCGATATGCGTGAGGGGTTTCGCGAGGCAGGACTCGCGCGCGTTGCCTGGTGGCTCATCCGGGTGCCGGCACCACTGGCCGGCACCCGGATATCATAGCAGGTGCCGCGCCGCTCTACCGGAGCGGCAGGCCGAATGGGAGGCCGCTGAGGTCCTTCAACTGCTCCTCGAGCTGCCGCTTCCTCTCGTCGAGCTGGGACCTCGCGTCGGCTACCCGGCGCTCCGCCTCGGTTCGTATTTCCAGTGCCCTGGCGCGCACTGGCGCCACTTTCTCCTCGACTATGCTGTCCACCTTGGCGCGCGCCATCGCCTCGGCCTTCGCCACTTCCTCGCCGGCTACTGCCTTCAGGCGGTTGCCGATGGCCTGGTCCAGGTTCGAGCTCACCGAGAGGCTCGGCGACTGGAGAGGCCCGGTGGCACGCGCGCTCAGGTCGAGCGACGGCAGACCGGAGAGGATGCGATAGATGAGCGACTCCGCCGTGTTCAGCGCGGCGAGATTGGCGGAATCCGCGATCCACTTCACCTGGTCGGAGCGAATCATCCACCGCGCGTCCACGTGGTCGCCGTCGAGCGCCAGGTGCAGTTCCGTGGCGCCGCGACCAGTCTCCACTCGCACCGGAAGCACGGGGAGGTCGAAGCCCGGTAACGGCACTCCCTGCGCCCGCGCGCTGGCGCGGTCGTGGGCCACATCGGAGCGGTGATCCATCTCGCCGCTCGCGCTGAACTTGATCGCGCCACTCGTGGCCGCGGTGGGGTGCACATCGAAGCGCGTCGGCTTACCGGTGATCGCTGGCGCCGATGATAGATCGGTGAGGAGCGCCGCATAACTCGCCGATTGGCCGCCACCCTGGCCTATGGTGAAGGTCAGCTCCCCACGCTGAATCGCGAAACTCGGGTATTCGTGCTCCACGGGGAATTGCACGGTCGTGCCCGACAGGCGTAGCCGCTTGGGTCCGGGCGACTCGCGCGGCAGCAGGCCGGGCGGCACGTACTGCTTGGCGAGCGCCGCCCAGTAGAGCGCCTGCTGGAGGCGGTCGATGCTCACCTGCCCGAACAGTGCGGTGCTGACCTCGGGCCCGGTGAAGGAGGGAAGCTTCAGCAGACTGCGTGCGAACGCATAGTCGCGCTGGCGCGCCTCGTCCACGTCCACGACTCCCGCGGATAACAGCGTCACGCGGTCGCGCGTGGCGTTGCCGAGCGATTCCACTCTGCCCTTGGTCGCGTTGATGTCATCGATCGTGCGCTTGACATCCGCGATCGCCTGGCGCGTCCCGGCGATCCCGAGCTTCCCCGGGTTCGCGCCGCGGAGACGTCCGAGCACTGCTTCTGCCGAATCCAGGGTGCGTTGGATACCGATCTCGCGGATGCCAGTCTCGGTGGCTGTCTTCACCGAATCGGCGCGCGCGGCGAGCGCTGACGCCGCCTGCACCGAGGCGAGCTGCGATGGGTCGAGCACGATCGAGCGGATCGTGTCGATGGGGGTGAAGGAGAGGATCGGCTTCTTGTACTGCGCCGCCCACGCATCGAGCCGCGCGAGCGCGCGCGGCGCGAATCCACCACTGGACACTGGGGGCGCGGGGCGCTGACGGGTGGTGCCGAACCGCACGTTGCCGATCTCCACGTGCTGGGCGACGATCTTCCGCGCCAGCAGCGCCTCTGGCTCGAGTGCCACGCGGATCTGGCCAGCCTCCACCAGGTTGCGCATCCGGTCGAACGGATCGGCGATGCTGAAGCCGCCTATGTCGACTGATGTCTCGCGCGTGTGGATGTGGAGGCCATCGAGCTCCACCGCTGTTCCCAGCAGCTCGGTGGCTCCCTCCTCCGCTGTGGACTCCACTATCCGATCGAGGAAGAGCGTGTACAGCAACGCCAGAATCGCGACCACCACGATGACCAAGCCTATGGCCCGCCAGCGGAAGATGGGTATGCGACCGGACCGGGCGTCCAGAGCCCGCGCCTTACTGTGGTCGGAACCAGCGGTAGACATTGTATGCCCGTGAGGCTACGACGACTTGGTATATCCTGGAGTGGCGTACGCGTTCGCCCAGCGTGGCTCTGTAGCGAACCACACCGAATCGCGCGGCGAAGTAGATGGGGAGGGCCAGAACGAGCCAGCCCGCCACGCTACCGAGAACGACGGTGTTGTTGAAGTTCGTGTATGGCCACCCCGGCGCGTTGAATAGCCATGTCCAGAGCGGAGTCAGTGCCGGTGTGTCGAGGAGCAGAGTGCGGCCGATGCGGTCGAAGACCGGATCCAGGATGAACCCCACGGGCACGAAGAGCGCCCAGCCCAGCATCCCGCCGCCGAATGAGACATTCAACAGTGCGATCGCGGCCAGAATCACGAGGTTGTGCAGGTTCATGATCGGGGTGAGGCCGAGGGCCGCACCCAGCGCGATTCCGGCAGCGACCTGTCCAGGCGTACCTTCGGAGTGCAGTGCCTTGACGATCGATTGGAGCAGCTTGAGGATGCCGAACATGGGATTGGCGACTTCCGTGAGTGCGGGTCAGTCGCCGCCCCGCGCACCCAGCGCGGCGGTGAGCGTGACGCGCTGACCGTCGCGCTCCACGACCACTTTCACCACGTCGCCGGGTTTGTGAGCGCGCAGAGCGTCGGTGTACTGGTAGAGATCCTTGACTGGCGTCCCGGCGAACTCCACCACGATGTCGCCCTTCCGCACGCCGGCCTTGTCGGCCGGGCTTCCAGGAGTCACGCCCATGAGGCGCACGCCCTTCACATCGACGGCCGACATGTCGGGCACCGAGCCGAAGTAGGCGCCATTGCCCGCCCCCGCCGCGACCTGTGGCGGAGGAGCGGATCGCTTGTACGTGAGGCGGGCCGGCCGATCGGCGATGGCCCGCGCGATGCGTTCGGCGAGATTGACCACCCTGGCCTCGTCGGCAAGGTCGATCTTCGAAGCCACGTCGGTAGCCCGGTGGTAGTCCTCGTGCAGATCGGTGAAGAAGTGGAGGACGGGAACGCCCTCGGCATAGAAGGAACTGTGGTCGGACGGGCCGTAACCGTCGCCGAGTGCTGTGATGGCGAGTGCGGGTGCGACATTGGCGCTGTCCACTATGCCGCCGAGCTCATTGGCGGAAGCCACGCCGTACACTATGAGCTTGTTGTCGTGCATGCGCCCTACCATATCGAAGTTCAGCATGGCGTCGATGCGATCGAGCGGCACCGGGGAGTGCTCCACGAAGAACTGCGAGCCGAGGAGCCCCAGCTCCTCGCCGCTGAAGTTCACGAACAGGATGGAGCGGCGTGCGGGACGGCGGGCAAAGAGGCGGGCCA
>DATCXG010000132.1:0-5253 GCA_036565945.1 Gemmatimonadaceae bacterium | reverse complement strand
ATAGCACCAGCCACGAGGCCTGGGCGAGCCGCGGGAAGAATCACCCTGCGCATGGTGAGCCACCAGCTCCCACCCAGTCCGCGTGCAGCATCCTCGAGCGATGGGTCCATCTGCCTGAGCGATCCCTCGGTGGCGCTCGCCACCAGCGGTATCCCGCGTATGAAGTACGCCAGAGGCAGAATCCAGAAGGTGCCTACCAGAAGTATACGCCCGGTGGCCGGAGAGTTCAGGTCGAAGGTGGTGGCCAATCCTATGGCGATGGCGGTTGCCGGTAGTGCCCAGGGGAGCGCCACGAGCAGCTCCAGCAGCCGGCGTCCGGTGAAGCGCCTGAGCACTATCAGGTACGCGGCAAGGAAGCACACCACCACGTTGGCCGCAGTGGCCAGCGCAGCCATCACGACGCTGTTTCGGATAGGTACCCAGAGCTGGCTGTCGGTGGCGAGTCGGCGAAAGTTGTCGAGCGTGTACTCCGGGGGAAGCACCTGAGTGGTCCAACTGCCGTCTCTCGCGAACGACACGAGCACCACCATCGCGTGCGGCAGTATGAGCACCACAACGAGCAGCGCGCCGAGAAGAGGTGCCGCAGTACGGCCGAACCGCCCCTGCAGAGGCGCGCGTCGCGCCGCGCCCTTTCCCGATAGCACGTAGCTGCGCCGTCGCTCGAACCAGCGCAGCCCCACGAGTGCTATCACCGCCCCCAGCGCGAGCACGGTGGTCTCCACGTAGACCATGCCCATGGCTCCGTTCAACTTCGACGCCACTATCTGTGTGGAGAGCACGCGCACTCCGCCACCGAAGATGTACGGCGCAGAGAAGCTGCCGAGCGCGCTCATGAAGACGAGGAGCATGGATCCGGCGAGCGCTGGTGTGAGCAATGGCAGCGTCACGCGCCAGAGACGACGAGCGCGCGTGGCGCCGAGTCCCGCGGCCGCCTCATCGAGTGAGCTGTCGAGTCGCTCCAGTCCTGCCGAGACAAAGAGAAACACGTACACGTACATCGTGTACGCGTGCACGAAGATGATCGCCCCCACTCCATTCAGGCTCCACGGCGCCTCCCGGAGCCCGAGAACGCTCTGCACGGTGCGCGTTATCACACCGCTCTCGCCGTACAGAAAGAGAAAAGCCACCACTCCCACGAGAGGCGGGAGCGCGGCCGGGAGCGTGGCGGCGGCGCTCATCAGTCGCCGGCCACGGAACTCGTAACGCGTGAGCAGGAATGCCAGCGGCACGCCGATGATCAGCGCCGCGATCACCGATCCCACCGCGATCACGAGCGTGGTGCGCAGCGCCTCCATGTCGCTCGGGCTCGCGAAGAACTCTCGCCAGTAGCCGAGCCCGTGCTCGAAACTCGCGGCGATGATCGCCACGTTGGGGTAGACCACCGCCCACAGGAGCAGCAGGAGGACGCCGGCTGGAAGGACGAAGCGGCCCGGAGAGCCGCTCCGCCGGAAGCGCGACACCTTGCCCATCACACCACCGCCACGGGTTCGCGCGCGACTCCTATGGCTACCTGATCGCCCTCATGCACAGCACGTTCGGCGCTGTAGACTTCCAGTTCCATGTCGTCGGCAACGCGAACGTGGTAGGCCAGGAGTGCGCCGGCGAAGCGCCGGCTGATGACGATGCCGGGCCACGAACCCGGCGAACCAGTGGGTACGAACGCCAGTGCATCTGGGCGGAGAACAGCCAGCACATCCCGGCGACCAGCCACCGCTGGTGCGGCGGTGGCCGCCATGCGGCGCTCCACGCCACCCAGCGTGATGGTCACCGTGCTCCCATCATAGACGCCGGGGATGAGAACAGCGCGCCCTATGAAGCCGGCTACATCGCTCGACGCGGGACGGTCGTAAAGATCCTCGGGCGTGCCCACCTGTAGAAGCTTGCCGTGACGGAGCAGCGCCACCCGGTCGGCCACTGCGAAGGCGTCCTCCTGATCATGCGTCACGAAGAGCACCGTCACGCCACGCCCGTGGAGCGTGGAACGAAGCTCCTCACGCATCGCTCTGCGGAGCGTGGGGTCGAGGTTGGAGAGTGGTTCGTCGAGCAGGAGCACGGGAGGCTCGATGATCAGCGCTCTCGCGAGCGCGACGCGCTGCTGCTCGCCGCCCGAGAGCGATTGAACCTGACGACCATCCGCGCCGCCCAGCCCAACATTCTCCAGCGCGCGCGCGGTTCGCTCGCGGCGGACGCGCCGCGCCATGCCACGCGCCTCGAGTCCGAAGGCGACGTTGTCGCCCACCGAGAGGTGCGGGAACAGCGCGTAGTGCTGAAATACCATGCCAAAGCGCCGCCGCTCGGGCGGGAGCGTGGTGATGTCACGTCCCTCGAGAAGCACACGTCCAGCATCGGGCCGCTCGTAACCGGCCACCATGCGCAACGTGGTGGTCTTCCCCGACCCGCTCGCGCCGATGAGCGCGAGCAGTTCCCCGCTCGCGACATCGAGTGAGAGATCGTCCACCGCGGGTGCCTGCGCCCCGAAGCGGCGAGTGATGCCCACCAGAGAGAGCGAGGCCGGAAGCGCCTGGCTCGTACCAGCGGCTTCCAGCCTCGCGCCCAGCGCTCTCGTGGAACCGGCCGCATCCGGCGGCTCGCGGCTCTCGCTACCCAGCCTCATCGGCGGTTACGGATGTGCGAATCCCAGTAGCGCATCCACTCGTCCAGATGGGCGGCCAGCATCTCGCGGTCGAGGGGCATGGGCTTGATGTTGGCCTTCGCATCGCGCATCCACTGCGGCAGCGAATCGAGCGGGACGTCCGTGCGCACTGGAATTCGCAAGAACTTCTCAGCCGCGTATGCCAACGCCTCCGGAGTGGTGACGAACTCGTAGTACGACTTCGCCAGATCGGCGTGCTGGGTGCCCTTCACTATCGCGATGCCATCCACGAGCAGCGGCGTGCCGCTCTCCGGGATCACGTACTTCACGGGAATGTTGAAGCGCTCCTGGAGCATCGCGATGTCGGGCATATCCCAGAGCGTGATCAACCCCTCCTGTCGTCCGAGCTTCTGATACAGGATGGTGGGGTTGAGTGTGTACTCCTTGGTGTTGGCGTCGAGTCTACGCAGCCACTCATAGCCCTGCTCGGGCGAACCGGTCTCGCGCATGCTCCGCACGATCATCGCGCCGAAGATCGCCCGCATCGTACCCGATGCTATGGGGTCGCGGATGAGGATCTTCCCCTTCCACTTCGGGTCGAGCAGGTCGTCCCAGTCCCTGGGCGCCTCTGCCTCGGTGAGTGCCTGGCTGTTGTAGGCGATCACCTCGGGCGTGAGATACGTGCCGTACCAGAGATCACTCGCACCCTTCCCCTCTGGCGGCACGGCGGCCGACCAGGTTGGACGATACTGATCGAGCAACCCCTCGCGCCCAGCGCGCTCGAAGATCTCCTCGGGCGCGCCGAACCACACGTCTGCCTGAGGATTTGCTCGCTCGCTGCGCAGCCGGTCTATCACGTCCTGTGATCCCATGTCCACCCACTGCACGTCCACATCCGGGTGCGCAGTCTCGTACTGCTGCTCGTAGTGCTGCAGCAGATCCTTGCCGTGGGGCGAGTAAACCGTGAGCACAGTCCGCCCATCCGATGCGCAGGCGGAGATCGCGAGCGAGAGCAGCACGAGGAGCGGGACCATCCTCATCGTCTTCACCGCGTGCTCCGCTTCGCGCTTCCAACATGCCGTCCAGCACCCAGCAGGTTGACGAACAATCGTACGCCTCCGGGAGTGCCAGCGGGAAGCTGACGGAAGAACGAGAGCGTGGTGTACACGTACGTCCCGCTGCCGTATGGAGTCACCAGGATGGCCCCATCGTTGGGAGACTCGCCGGGATCGTTCATCCGAAGCAGCGCTGTGTAATGCTCGTCGAAGGTCGAGGGCATGTACGACGACCGCTCCTGCACCCAACCCTTCCAGTCGGCCGCCCCCAGACGATTGGGCCAGGTGAGCAGCGGGTTCTCCGGCCGGAGGATGTGCACCGGTGCATTCTCGTCCGTCACGCGCGCGGCGGGACGAGAGAGAGTTATCGCGTAAGGCATCATGCCCGGCCGGACCATCTCGTACTGCCCGTACTGGACCACCAGGGTGCCGCCCTGCCGCACCCAGCGGAGCAGGCGCGCGTTATTAGCCACGAGATCGGGGTGCGATTGGTAGGCACGCGTACCGATCACGATGGTGGTGAAGTGTGAAAGATCGACGGTGGCGAGCCGTGCCGGATCGATCATCGTGAGCGGAACGCCGAGCTCCCTGAGCGCCGGCGCCACGTTGTCGCCCACGCCCTGGATGTAGCCCACCGCGAGCCCCGGAGGCAGAGCGGCGTCGACCACCTGCAGCGCGATGGATGCATCGCGGTAGAGATTGCGCGGCCGGATGTGCTCGTAGTCTATGGCGTCGTAGCCGATGCTGAAGGTCTTCCCATCACCGCGCGCCACTGCGGAAATCTCGTGCTGCCCAGCCGGTAGTTTCCCGCGCACGGCGAAGGTGACTGTGACCGGATCGTCCGGAGAGGCGAGGGTGACAGTGCGCGTGGCCGAATCGGCCGTGAGACCCTCGGGCAACTGGAGCGACACGGTGGCCGTGCGTGACGCGGCAGAAGCCGAGCGCAGCGTCCCCCGCACGTTCCGGTCGATCGCGGCACCGGCCCTGGCCAGCCCCACGACCCTATCGAGGGTAACCGAGATCGGCGGCACTACCATGAGAGGCCGCCTCACCTCGCCGCGCACGGGATCGGCATAGAGGTGCTCCACGGGAACGTCGACAGCCATGGCGCCGTCGTCGAACACCACCTGCACACTCGGCCCGAGAGCGCGCGCATCGTCGCTCTCGGCGTCCAAGGGTACGGTAAACATGTCGCCACGCCGGGGCGTCACGAGCCACCAGGGGCGCGAGAGTGAATCGCCGCGCACGTAGACGGTGGTGGTGTACGCGCTGTCTGGTGCGATCACCACGCCACCCACCTGCGCGGCACGCGCAGTGGCTCCATTCGCGTTCGAGCTCGAAGCTACGCTCGAGAGCGCCAGCGTCGAGCGGTGCGCCCGCACCTGCACCGCCGCCGGGAGTTTGCCGCGGTTGTACACCGCCACGCTGACCGCGATCGAGTCACCCTGCGCAACGATGTCGCGATCCACGGTGGCTTCGATGGCGATGCCGCGCGCCAGCAACATCGCGCGCTGCACACGTTGCAGACCGTCGGCTACCGAAGCCTGGACATCGGGATCGGGCGCTACCGATTCGCGCTCAGCGGCGGCGAGCGTGCATAGCGCA
>DATCXG010000122.1:0-2250 GCA_036565945.1 Gemmatimonadaceae bacterium | reverse complement strand
TCTTGAATTTCGAGCGGACTGAGCAGCCAAGGCTGCTCAGTCCGCTCGAAATTCAAGACCTGACCCCGCCGGAGTTCGTTCCATTCTCCGCGACCACGCGCATGAGCGGCGTGAACGTCGGCGCACTGGAGCTGAGGAAGGGTGCGGGCGACGCGATCTCGCGCTGGGTCTCCGAGCACGGAGGTACGGTATCCGTCGAACTGGACGATGCCGTGCGTCGCATCGCGCGCGCTGGTGGCACACCGCTGATGGTGGCCGAGCACGAGAACGGGAGCGCGCGGGCGCTGGGCGTCATCCATCTGAAGGACGTCGTCAAGGGCGGGATGCGGGAGCGCTTCGACCGGCTCCGGGCCATGGGCATCCGCACGGTGATGATCACCGGTGACAACCCCATCACCGCCGCCGCCATCGCGGAGGAAGCGGGTGTCGACGACTTCCTCGCGGAGGCGCGCCCGGAAGACAAGATGAATCTCATCAGACGTGACCAGCGCGGCGGCCGGCTGGTGGCCATGGCCGGTGACGGCACCAACGACGCCCCGGCGCTGGCTCAGGCGGATGTGGGCGTCGCGATGAATACCGGCACGCAGGCCGCCAAGGAAGCGGGAAACATGATCGATCTCGACTCCAATCCCACGAAGCTCATCGAGGTAGTGGAGATCGGGAAGCAGTTGCTCATGACGCGCGGCTCGCTCACCACCTTCTCGATCGCCAACGATGTAGCCAAGTACTTCGCGATAATCCCCGCGATGTTCGTGACCGCATATCCTGCGCTCGGCGCGCTGAACGTGATGCGGCTGCACTCGCCCCAATCGGCGATACTGGCCAGCGTGATATTCAACGCTCTCATCATCGTCGCTCTCATCCCCCTGGCGCTGCGGGGAGTGAAGTACCGTCCGGCAAGCGCCGCCGCGATCCTGAGGCACAACATCATGGTGTACGGAATGGGCGGCCTCATCGCGCCATTCATCGGGATAAAGCTCGTGGACATGGCGCTCGTCTTCGCGCACCTCGTCTGACGCGGCGCCGGCAGGCAAACCAGACCGAGCTCCATCACACGATATTCATTCGAGCGACTGCTCATGCTTCGCAAACAGCTTCGGCCAGCCATCATGGTAACTCTGGCCCTCATGGTGATCACCGGTATCGCCTACCCGGCGGTAGTGACCGGGATTGCGCAGGTGATCTTCCCGCGACAGGCCAACGGCTCGATCGTGCGGGTCGGTGGGCGCGCGGTCGGCAGCGCGCTGATCGGCCAGACCTTCGCGGGAGTCGGATACTTCCACCCGCGCCCCTCGGCGGCAGGCGCGGGCTACGACGACACGCTCTCGGGTGGCACGAACAGGGGGCCGATCGACGCGCGACTTGCCGACACGCTGATCGCCGGGATGGTGGACAGCCTCATCGCTCTCGACAGCGCGCGACCCGGGAGGATACCGTCAGACATGGTGACATCTTCGGCGTCCGGCGTCGACCCGCACATCTCGCCCGCGTCGGCCGAGCTGCAACTGCCGCGCATCGCCAGAAAGCGCGGCGCGAGCCCGGAGGCGGTGCGGCGGCTGGTAGCGCGCTATACCGAGGGACGGCAGTTCGGCTTCCTCGGTGAGCCGAGGGTCAACGTGCTGCTGCTCGACATCGCGCTCGATTCTGCATTCGGGCGCGCCGCCACGTCGCGCCCCTCAACTTTCTGAGGTGGGTACTCACTCCGGTATGACCGCGTCGGACTTCCTTCAGCTCGTACGTCAACGCCCGCGCGGCAGACTCAAGGTGTACATTGGCTCCGCGGCCGGCGTGGGCAAGAGCTACCGGATGCTGGGGGAGGCGCACGAGCTCAGGGGGCGGGGGGTGGACGTCGTGGTGGGACTCATCGAGCCGCACGGGCGAGGGGAGACCGCGGCGCAGGTGGGCGACCTGGAGCTGATCCAGCGGCGGAAGGTGGAGTACCGCGGCGTGATGCTCGAGGACATGGACGTCGACGCGATCCGCCAGCGGCGTCCGGAAGTGGCGATAGTGGACGAGCTGGCTCACACCAATGTGCCGGGGCTCCGGCATCGCAAGCGGTGGGAGGATGTCATCGAGCTGCTGGACTCCGGGATCAATGTGATAAGCGCGGTGAACGTTCAGCATCTCGAGTCGCTGAACGATGTGATCCAGCGGATGCTCGGGGTGACGGTGCGCGAGACCGTCCCTGACTGGGTGGTGACACAGGCCGATCAGGTGGTCAACATCGATCTGGCTGCTGAAGACCTCCGG
>DATCXG010000110.1:0-4870 GCA_036565945.1 Gemmatimonadaceae bacterium | reverse complement strand
CAGGGATCAGGAAGGGCTCATTGGTTAAAGCTCTCTACTCCGAGGTAGTTCCTGCCTCCTGAATCCTGAACCCTGCCCCCCGTAGTTACCGGTCCGCGCCTTGCAAGCCACTGCACAAGCCGCGAAGCTACGATGCGGCTGGTTGGCTCGCAGCGCGCCCTCCCCCAGGGGCCGTTCCTGAACCCTGCCCCCTGAACCCTGAACCCCGTAGTTCCTGATCCCTGCTTCCTTATCCCTCTGTAGTTCCCCTGCCCCCTGAACCCTGAACCCTGCCCCCCGTAGTCATGTCCGTACCCGCCAACACGACAGCCAGACGCAGGGTAGCACCGCGCTCCGCAGGAGCGCGGGCACTGCCTCATCTCGCCATCGAGTGTGTGGAACCGCAGCTCGATGCCGGGCGCTTCGCGGTGAAGCGGGTGCTCGGCGACGGGTTCGAAGTCAGCGCCGACATCTTCAAGGACGGGCACGACCTGTTGGCGGCGCGCGTGCGCTATCGCTCGAGCGATGAAGGCGCCTGGCGCACGACGCCGCTGGTGTACGACTACGACACCGATCGCTGGTACGGCGGCTTCCCGCTCGACCAGATCGGGATGTGGACGTATACCGTGGATGCATGGACCGACCGCTTCGGCACCTGGCGGGACGAGCTTCAGAAGAAGGTCGACGCTGGCCAGGACGTATCGTTGGAGTTGCTCGAGGGTGCCGCACTGGTCGATACGGCCGGTAGGCGCGCGAAGTTCGGCGAGGCGCGCAACACGCTCAGACGATGGGCCGCGCTTCTGCGCGATGAGTCCCGCGGCACCGCCGAGCGAGCGCGTGGCGCGGTCGATCTGAAGCTGCTCGCGCTCATGGAGGAATACTTCCCGCCCGAGGGGCCCACCAGCTACGGCCGGGAGCTCCGGGTCTGGGTGGACCGCGAGCGCGCCCGCTTCGCCGCGTGGTACGAGATGTTCCCACGCTCGCAGAGCAGTGACCCCGGCGTCCATGGCACTTTCGCCGATGCCGAAGCGGCACTCCCGCGCCTCGCGGAGCTCGGCTTCGATGTCGTGTACCTGCCGCCCATCCACCCCGTTGGTATCACGAAGCGCAAGGGCGCCAACAACACCCCGGACGGTGGACCGGATGGGCCCGGGAGCCCGTGGGCGATCGGTAGCGAGCATGGTGGTCATACCGCGGTGGACCCCCGCCTCGGCACGATCGCCGATTTCGAGCGCTTCGTCGTGGCCGCGCACCGGCTCAACATGGAAGTCGCGCTCGACTACGCTCTCCAGTGCTCGCCCGACCATCCGTGGCTCCGGGAACACCCTGACTGGTTCTTCATCCGCCCGGATGGGACCATCAAGCACGCCGAGAACCCGCCCAAGAAATACGAGGACATCTATCCCCTCGATTTCTGGTGCGACGACCGCGTCGCGCTATGGAACGCGTGCCGTGACATCCTGCTCTTCTGGATAGAGCGGGGGGTCAACACTTTCCGCGTGGACAACCCGCACACGAAGCCGTTCGCCTTCTGGGAATGGGTGATCGCCGACGTGCGCGCGCGTCACCCGCAGGTGATCTTCCTGGCCGAGGCGTTCACCCGCCCGAAGAAGATGAAGTACCTGGCCAAGCTGGGCTTCTCGGAGTCGTACACCTATTTCACCTGGCGCAACGGTTCTGCCGAGCTACGCGACTACCTGACCGAGCTCACCCAGTCGCCCATGCGCGAGTACTTCCGCGGCAACCTGTTCACCAACACGCCCGACATCCTGCACGAGTACCTGCAGAAGGGCGGTCGCCCGGCGTTCAGGGTGCGGCTCGTTCTCGCCGCCACGCTGTCGCCGCTGTACGGGATCTACAGCGGTTTCGAGCTGGGCGAGAATGTGCCGCTCCGACCGGGAAGCGAGGAGTATCTGCATTCGGAGAAGTATGAGATCCGCGTGCGCGATTGGAGCGCGCCGGGCAACCTCGATGCCGAGATCGCCGCGTTGAACAGAATACGCCGCGATCACCGCGCGTTGCAGCTCTATTCGAACCTCACCTTCCACGTCTCGGAGAGCGACCAGATCCTCTTCTACAGGAAGTCGGCAGAGGGTTTCGGCGGCCGTGACGACCTGCTCATCGCCGTGAATCTGGATCCCGCTGCTGCACACGACACGATGGTCCACGTCCCGCTCGATGCCCTCGGAATCGATCCCTCCGCACCGTACGTCCTCGAGGACCTGCTCACCGGCGCCCACTACACCTGGCGCGGCCCGAGGAACTACGTCCGCCTCGACCCCGCCCACCAGGTAGCCCATGTACTGCGCGTGGTACGCGAGGATGGATAACTACGGGCTTCAGGGTTCAGGGGGCAGGGTTCAGGAACTGCCCAGGCCTGGAGATCCTACCCAGGAGGCAGTTCCTGCTTCCTGAACCCCGTAGTTCCCCCTGCTTCCTGATCCCTCTGTAGTTCCCCTGATCCCTCGGTAGTTCCTGAACCCTGCCCCCTGAACCCTGAAGCCCGTCTCTATGCCCGACCAGTTCTGGTACAAGGATGCAGTCATATATCAGCTCCACATCAAGGCGTTTCGTGACAGCAACGCCGATGGGTTCGGAGATATACCGGGACTCATCGACAAGCTCGACTACGTCCAGTCGCTAGGCGTCAACTGCCTCTGGCTCCTTCCTTTCTACCCGTCGCCGCTGCGCGACGATGGGTACGACATCGCGGGCTACGATGACATCCACCCGCAGTACGGTACGCTCAGCGACTTCGCTCGCCTGCTCGAGGAATCGCACGCTCGCGGCATGCGCGTCATCACGGAGCTGGTCATCAATCACACATCCGATCAGCACCCCTGGTTCCAGCGCGCGCGTACATCGCCGCGTGGCTCGCCGATGCGTGACTTCTACGTGTGGTCGGATGATGCCACTCGCTACAAGGATGCTCGCATCATCTTCACTGACACCGAGAAGTCGAACTGGGCGTGGGATCCGGTCGCCGAGCAGTTCTACTGGCACCGATTCTTCAGTCACCAGCCCGATCTGAACTTCGACAACCCGGAAGTGGTGGAAGCGGTGAAGGACGTGATGCGCTTCTGGCTCCGGATGGGCGTGGATGGAATGCGCCTCGACGCCATCCCGTATCTGGTGGAGCGGGATGGGACGAACTGCGAGAACCTCCCGGAGACGCACGCTATCCTGCGCGACCTGCGCGCCACGATCGACGCGGAGTTTCCGGGGAAGATGCTCCTGGCCGAGGCGAACCAGTGGCCGAGCGACGTCATCGCTTACTTCGGCGACAGCGACGAATGCCACATGGCGTTCCATTTCCCTCTGATGCCGCGCATGTACATGGCGCTGCGTCAGGAAGACCGGAGCCCGGTGGTCGAGATCCTCGCGCAGACACCGCGGATCCCGGAAACCGCCCAGTGGGCGCTCTTCCTGCGCAACCACGACGAGCTGACTCTGGAGATGGTGACGGATGAGGAGCGCGACTACATGTACCGCGAGTACGCGCGCGAAGCGAGGATGCGTATCAACATCGGCATCCGTCGTCGGCTGGCGCCGCTACTGGACAATGGCCGTCGGCAGATGGAGCTCATGAACGCGCTCCTCATGACGCTGCCGGGTACGCCGGTGCTGTACTACGGCGATGAGATCGGGATGGGTGACAATGTCTACCTCGGCGACCGCAACGGGGTGCGCACGCCCATGCAGTGGAACGCGAGTTGGAATGCGGGGTTCTCCGAGGGCGATCAGCAGGCGCTCTACTACCCGCTCATCGTCGACGCACCCTACAGTTATCAGGCCGTGAACGTGATGGCCCAGGAGCGCACGCAGACTTCGCTCCTGCGCTGGATGCGGCGGCTGATCAAGGTGCGGCGGTTGTACAAGTCCTTCGGGCGCGGCACCTTCGAGATGCTCCTCCCCGAGAACCGCCACGTGCTCACCTACCTGCGTCGCTACGAGGATGAGGTGATTCTCTGCGTGAATAATCTCTCGCGCTTCGTGCAGCCGCTGGAGATCAATCTCCAGCGGTGGAGCGGCTACGTACCGGTGGAGCTGATCGGCAACGTACCCTTTCCGCCGATTACCGAGCACCCGTACTTCCTCTCCCTCGGACCGCATACATTCTACTGGTTCCGCCTCGTGCCGGCCGGGCAGGAGCCGGGAGCGTGAGCCACATGGAGCCAACCTCAGCCCCACCCACTCTGCGCTTGAGCGGCGCTCTGTCGCGCGCCCTCTCGGGTGAGGTGCTGCGATCCATCGAGTCGCGCGATCTCGCTCGCTTTCTCTTCTCGTGCCGCTGGTTCGGTGGGAAGGGGCGCGAGGCGGTGGCAGTGCGTATCGCCGAGGTGATCCCGCTGGAATGGGGTGATGGTGACCAGGCGGCGGTGGTGCGCCTGGTGGTGGATGGCGGAGTCGGCCAGGCGGCCAGCTATCAGCTCCCGTTGGTGGTGCGCGAGGCAGAGATGAGCGGACCTCATGCTCCCCCCACGCACGCGGTGCTCGCGCTGGTGGACGCCGACGGCGTGCGCGGTGTTGTCTTCGACGCGCTCCACGACCCTCGCTTCCGCGCCCAGCTTGGCGCCGCACTCGGCCGCGGCGCCTCGTTCGCTGGGGATGGCGCACGCTGGCAGCTGGAGCCCGTGGGAGAAGGTGCCGGAGAGATCGGGGCGCTGCCGTCGCGCGTAGTGGCCGGTGAGCAGAGCAACAGCTCGGTGATCTATGGCGATCACGCGATCTTCAAACTGTTCCGCAAGCTGGAGTCCGGCGTCAATCCCGACGTCGAGATAACCCGCTTCCTCACCACGCGCACCGCGTTCCGCCACACGCCCGAGCTCCTGGGCGAGTTGCGCTATCACCCTGCACCGCCTCCTGGCACCGCTGGCGGCGCGGCTGACGC
>DATCXG010000077.1:0-2142 GCA_036565945.1 Gemmatimonadaceae bacterium | reverse complement strand
CGCGCTCCTGGGCGAGCTGGTGAGCATCGGTACCCTGCTCGCATTCGTGATCGTCTGCGCGGGGATCATCGTACTGCGCCGCACGCGCCCGGATCTGCCGCGGCCCTTCCGGACGCCCCTGGTCCCGCTCATCCCGATCCTCGGCATCCTCGTCTGCGGCTACCTGATCTACTCGCTGCCCGTGGATACCTGGCTCCGCCTGATCATCTGGATGGCGATCGGTATCGTGATCTACTTCTCCTACGGCAGGAAGCACTCGCATCTGGCCCGTGGCATCGGCCCTGGCAAGCAGCCGGCGTCGACTGAAGCCGGCAAGCGGTAGCCCGCTTCTGCGAGCGACCTGCGGCTCGAACATCGATTACTTTTAGAAAGCGGCGCCCGCGTATGCGCGGGCGCCGTTTCTTTTGAAACGGACCATGTCACCCACGCTCCCCGATCTGTTCGCCATCTCACCGAGCCGACGCGAGGCGGCCGAGCGCCTGGCCGTCGAGCTGGTGCCGGGCCGCACTGTCGCGATCTCCACCCACATAAATTCGGACGGCGACGGCTGTGGCTCCGAGGCCGCGCTAGCGCATCTGCTTGCGCAGCGCGGGCTGCACGTGCGCGTAGTGAACCCCACGCCGTGGCCCTCGATGTTCGAGTTTCTGCTGGAAGGCGTGGACGAACGGAGCGCCGAAGGCGTGGCTGCCCTCGAAGGCGTGGATCTCCTCATCGTGGTCGACATCAGCGACGTGAAACGGCTCGGTGGACTCGCGGATGCCGTGAGAGCGCTCCGCGTGCCGCGTCTGGTGATCGATCACCATGCGGCATCCGATGAGCCGCCCGGTGAGCTGATACTCGGCGATATCGCAGCGTGCGCCACAGGCGAGTTGGTGTTCGACTTCGCACGCGTCCTTGATCTGGAGATCACCCCCGCCATAGCGCGCTCGCTCTACACGGCGATTCTCACCGACACGGGCGGCTTTCGCTTCAGCAACACCTCGCCGCGCTGCCACGCTATCGCGGGCCAACTCCTGGCCGCGGGCGTGGATCCCGAGGAGATGTACCGTCGTATCTACGCGTCCGTGTCGGTTGGACGGCTGCACCTCCTGCGCGATGCACTCGCCTCGCTCGAGGTGGACGAGGAGCATGGGGTTTCCTGGATAGCGCTGTCGGCTGGCGCCCTGGAACGCTACGGTGTGCGCGCCGAGGAGCTGGACGGTCTGGCTGAACATCCGCGCTCGGTCGCGGGCACGCGGATGGCGATCTTCTTCCGAGACCTCGGTCATGGTCGCGTGAAGGTGTCTTTCCGCAGCACGGGCGAGGTGGACGTGAACCGGTTCGCGCGCGGCTTTGGCGGCGGAGGCCATGCCAAGGCGTCGGGCGCGCTCATCGCCGGCAGGTTGGACGAGGTCCGCGACCGTGTGGTGAATGCCGCTCGGGAATTCGTGATGAACGGCGGGGAAGGAACCAACGGGGTCAGATCCTGAAGTTTGCATCGGCCCACAGGCGGTGGGCCGATGCAAACTTCAGGATCTGACCCCGTTGGTTGCCTTGAATTCCCAACCGCCACGTCTAGCTTCCCGATATGAGCCTCTTCAAGCGTGCTGTTGGCGCGAACGCGTCTGTTGAACAGCGCATTCGCGTGGCGATCGCGGAAGTACGTCCGCTGCTCAAGCTGGAGTCTGTCGGCATTGACCTGGTGGGCTTCGAGCCGGTGAGTGGGGTGGCTACCCTGCGTTTCGCGGGCGACTGCCCCGACTGCGAGATGTCGGCGAGCATGTTGCGCGAGGGGATCGAAGCGCACCTACGAACGCACGTGCCCGAGGTCCGCGAAGTTCGCGAACTGTAGGTCACCAGGAGATATGAGCATTATGGCGGAACCGGTACAGGCACGGATTGCCGCGGCGCTGAGTCAGGTGGTGAATCCGCGCACCGGGCAGGACGTGATGCGCTCGGAGATGATTCGCGATGTGGGGGTGAGCGTGGAGGGACGTGTGCGCTTCACTATTCTCCTCGCTGCACAGGATCCCGCATCGCTGGTGCGTGAAGTGCGCCAGGCTGTGGAGCGGCTGGATGGCGTGGCGGACGTACGGGTAGACGTCATGGACCCCTCGCAGAAGCGCTCAGCCGTAGCGGAAGGGGAGGGCTCGCAGGCACCGC
>DATCXG010000008.1:0-6205 GCA_036565945.1 Gemmatimonadaceae bacterium | reverse complement strand
TGTCCACGCTTCTGGCGCAGGCGCATGGGTTCGCCACCCGGAGCCACCGGCTGGGGATCTACGGCACCTGCGCGGAGTGCCAGCAGCGGACGAGGTGACCGCTCCTCACCCGGCCAGCGCGCCCCCCACGGGTGGCGAGTGTGAGTGACGATGTCGGCCGGGGGGGCCGGCGCTGCGCGTGCCTCACTGGCGGTCGGCGTAGCGGCTCATGAGCACGCGGTGCACGTCGCGCGCGTCCTCCATGATCTCATCGCTCAGATCCACGTTGGGGGGAGTGATGATGAACGGATACGTCTGGTCGCCTCCAGCGCTGCCATGGGCGCCAACCTGATCGTCGAACGATACGATCTCATAGCCGTCGTACGCGCCGAACATCAGCAGATCGCCGGAATTTGGCTGGCATACCAGATCGCGAATTGCACGCACCACGTGCGGCGCCGTGCCGTACACATCCAGCGGGTTGGCGCCATCGAGCACGCGCAACGCGTCGCCTTCGATCACCGCCGATCCAGCTCGGCTGCGGAGGTGTACAGCTTCGCCCATCACCGCGGCCACGAGGCCGATACCGGGATGCGACAGGAGCGCATTGTATAACGCCGCGCGCCGCGCGTCGGTGGTGATGTCGTCGAGGTCGAGCCGCTGGGGCATGTCGGCGAAGTAGAGGAGCGCGAGGCACGAGCTGTAGGTGACGACCACGTCGTTGCGCGGGTCCACGTAGTACTTCTCCGGCAGGATGATCTCGCGCAGCCCGTAGCGGCTTCGCACCCAGTTGCGTGTGTGCAGGAGTAGTTTCTGCCAGCGCCGGTGGCGCCGGTGAGAGACCTGTGCCACTGTCTCGACTATCTGGGCGCCCACGTCGGCGTACTCGCTGTCGTCGCTGGCGCTCGCGAGCACTTCGGACTCCGGCCCGCCGGCGGCTGCGTCATGCAGAATGCGACGGACGGTCACTCCCAGTGATTCGCCGAATCGTACGCGGTAGCTCGCCGCCGGGGTCATGCCGTGATCGGAGAGGATCACCAGATCGTACTGGCGTGCGCTCGACCAGCGTATCATCCGCTCGATCTCGGCGATGCGGGCGTCGGTGCGGCGTAGATCGCCGAGGGCCTGACGACTCGATGGTCCGAAGTGGTGTGCCAGTTCATCGTACTGCATGTAGGTGCTGTAGATGATGGGGACGCCGAGGTAGACGTCGAGCGTGATGGCCATGGTCTGCAGCTCGCGCACGATCACGTTGCTCAGGATACGAACGAAGGGGAAGATTCCCTCGGCGTGAGTCGTGCGTCCTCGGATCTGTGCCGCCGCGCGCTCCCATTCCTCGCGCACCCACTCCCAGACAGACTGGAATGCCATGCGCGCGACACGGATTGGATGGAGCGCGATGAGCAGCGCCATGCGCGTGCCTCCGAGGCGTCGGTACACGGATGTCCGGTCTCGCGTGGCGACCGTGAAGGCCACCGTCTGGGCGTCGCCGTCGAGCAGGTTCACATAGCTCGAGCCGCCGGCCAGGGCACCGGGCACATGGATGCGATCGCGGATATATTGAACGCCGTGCGGGGCGTTGCAGGTGATGACGCGGCGCGCCTGCTTGTCGTAGAAACGGAATGCTGGTATCCCGGCGTTCTCTCCATGGAAGATCCCCGCCTGTGCGTAAGGCGTGGCCGATGGCAGGCCGCAGAACCAGCGGCGTATGTGGAACTTGTTGTGTCGTAGCAGCCGGGCGATGGTGGGGCAGTAGCCGAGCCGCAGGGCGCGGCGCAGATCGGCGTATGCGAGCGCGTCGATCTGGAGGGCTACCAGCCCGCGCCGGCCGTCGCGAGGATGCCGTTCGCGGCGAAAAGCGCGAAATTTGATTGCGTAGTACGAGCGAAGCAGCGGCCCCATTCTGCGGGCCGCACGGCGCTCGCCTTGCGGAGATGGTATGGACGGCACCGCCACATTGGGCTTACTGATCGCGTTCACCGCGGGGTTGCTCAGCTTCCTCTCTCCTTGCGTGTTGCCGCTCATACCCAGTTACGTGACGTTCATAACGGGGATGAGCCTGGAAGAGGTACAGAGCTCGCGGCGCACCGCGCTGGTACACGCGCTCCTCTTCATCCTGGGATTCACGCTCATCTTCCTCGCCCTGGGCGCGACGGCGAGCGTACTGGGGCGCGTCCTGATCGCGGCACGCGAGTGGATCACGCGGCTGGGAGGAGCGCTGATAATCATCTTCGGCCTCTACCTCCTCGGGGCGTTCAACATACGTGCATTCGCTCAGGAGCGCAGGGTCCACTTCGCCAACAAACCGGTTGGCTACCTGGGTACCGTGCTCGTGGGTGTTGCCTTCGGCGCCGGCTGGACACCATGCATCGGCCCGATACTGGGATCCATCCTCATCTACACGTCCAGTACGGCCGACCTCGGCCGCGGCCTGGTACTTCTGCTGATGTACTCGCTGGGGCTCGCGGTGCCCTTCATGGCGGCTGCCCTCGCCGTCGACCACTTCCTGGCGGTCTTCGCTCGCTTCCGCTCGGCCATGGTATGGGTGAACAGGGTCGGAGGCGTCCTGCTGATCGTGATTGGCGTGCTGCTGCTCACCAACTACTTCACACTGCTCGCGTCATATCTCCAGATCCTCACGCCCGAAGCGCTACGGAGTAGAATCTGAGCTCAGGGCCTCGCGCCGGTCGCGCGATAGCCATTCCCGGATGTGACCCGGCAGTTCCATCGTTCTGATCGGCTTCGTCAGAACGTCGATGCACCCCTCCCGAAGGCACCTCTCTCTCACGTCTGGCGTGTCATGACCAGTGAGGGCGACCGCGGCGCGCGGGAGATTGCCCGTGCGCGCGAGCTCGGCGAGCACGGAGAGGCCGTCCTCACGGCCCAGTGTCAGATCGAGAAGGATGATGTCGGGCCTCTCCGCCGTCGCGACTTTCACCGCCTCGCGAACGTTGAAAGCGGCGCTCACACGATGTCCCGTCTCCTCCAGAAGGAGGCGAAGCGCGTCGACCATCAGCGCGCTGTCATCTACCAGCAGGACGTGTGGCGCCACCTCAGGAGTGGGGCCGGAGGGGGATGGTGAAGAAGAATCTGCTGCCCTTGCCCGTGGAACTCTCGAGCCAGATCCGTCCACCGTGCAGCTCCACGAATTTGCGCGCGATGGCCAGTCCCAGTCCCGTACCGTGATGACTCCGGGACGCTGAGGCGTCTACCTGGGCGAACTCGCGGAACACCAGGTCGTGGTGCTCCGGCGCGATTCCGATCCCGGTGTCACCCACCTCGATCTCGATTGCTGGGCCATGTGCCGTGTCGCGGGCTGTTCGCGCAGTGACCCATACTTGCCCGCGAGGCGGCGTGAAGTCGATCGCGTTCCCGAGCAGGTTCGCGAGCACGTGCGCGATCTTGTCGCGGTCGGCGACCACCGGCTGCAAGCCCGGTTCCACACTGACGGAGAGAGCGTGCTCCTTCTTGGCGATGAGCGATTCGCTCATGGCGCATACCTGCTCGACCATCGCGTCGACGGCAAACTCCGAGTGGGTGAGCGATAGCTGGTTCGCCGCGCCACGCGCATACGTGAGGATCTCGCTCACCATGTCGAGCAACTGCCGTCCGCCGCTGATTATCCCGGTGATGCTCTCCGCCTGGCGGTCGTTCAGGGCACCCAGCATCCCATCGCGCAGGATCTCGGCGTGCGTGATGATGGCCGTGAGCGGAGTGCGCAGATCGTGCGAGATGTTGGAGAGGAACTGAGTCTTGAGCGCGCCCTGATTACGCAGCTCTGAGATCGTACGCGACAGATTCAGATTCTGCTCTTGCAGCCCAGCGAGGCGCTGCTCCACGGATGAATCGTCGGTATAGATTCGGGGCATGAGTTCTATAGTAGCTACCCGCTCGCACTATGCCAACGCGTAGTGCGCCAGTCCGGGCAGTTGAGTTGTGACCCGGGTCACTCTCCGCGATGACGGGGGTAGACGACAGAACCATCGTGGCCCGGAGGGTATTAGTTTCTGGCGTGGTAACTGGGCGGAGCGGCGGTGGTTCATGTGGCATGTGGATTGCCTCACTCGTCTTGTATGGGCTCGGCCCCGTTGCTGCCGCTTCGATCCGTCAAGATTTCATACCCCATTGAGCCGGCTCGAGTCCCATTCCAGGAGATCTACCCTATGTCCAACCATTACCGTGCCCTAGCTCCTCTGGCGCTCAGCATAGCGCTCCTGGCCGGCGCGTGTACCGACCGCAATAACAGCGATGCTCTCACACAGGACAGCACGCTTGCGCGCGACCTGGCGCTAGCCAACGCCGATAGCGCGTCCGCGCCGGAGCTCTCCGACGTCCCCTCGGAGCCGGCGGCCAACGCTGACGTCAGCCCGACGCCGGCCCCGATTTCCAGGCCGCGTCCCGCGACCACTGCGCGGAAGCCGACCCCCAAGCCGACTCCCAAGCCGACCACTACAGCGTCCGGTAACACCGTCGTGCGGGGCTCTGCCGGGAGTGAGGGCGCACTCGCCACGATCCCCGCTGGCAGCATCGTGAGCCTTGCCTCCAACGACCGGGTGTGCACCAACACCAACAAGGCCGGCGACCGCTTCACCGCCACGGTGAGCGATGCCGTCGTCGGGACCAACGGCGCTGTGGTCCCCGCTGGTGCCAAGGCGGTGATCCAGGTAACTGAGCTCAAGCGGAGTGAGAACGCCACCGACGCGGTCCAGATGGTGTTCAACGTGCTCAGCCTCTCCTGGAACGGAAAAACCTACCCGATCGATGCATCTATCGATCACGTAGATGTGGAGAAGGTGCGCAACTCGAGCAAGGGGAATGACGCCAAGAAGGTCGTTGGTGGCGCGGTGGTCGGAGCCATCCTGGGGCAGGTGATTGGCAAGAACACCAAGTCCACAGTGATCGGAGCCGCTAGTGGCGCCGCGGCGGGTACGGCTGTAGCCGTGGGCACCGCGAACTATGAGGGCTGCATCCCGAACGGCGGCGCCATCACCATCAAGCTCACCCAGCCCGCCACCATACAGACGAACTGAGAACTACGGGGTTCAGGGGGCAGGGTTCAGGGAACGGCTCTTCGGGGAGCCCTCTACCCCGAGGCAGTTCCTGATCCCTGCTTCCTGATCCCTGCAGTTCCTGAACCCTGCGCCCTGAACCCTGCCCCCCGTAGTTCCCCGGCTTTCTCTCGCTCGCGGGGCCGGATAAGTTAGCCGGGTAGGGGTACCGCGTTGTGCGTGACTCGCATCGTCGCCGGCGTGGCACCGGGGGCATCGGTGCGCCGGCATCTCGTCGGGCGTGCGGTGCTCCGTCACATTCCCTCCGAATTCACTTCCAACCTCTGCTGATGTGACCACGTCGTTCATCGATTCTCGGCTCACCGAGCGTCGCAACCCGCGCACTGCCGAGATCGATCTGGCTTCACCGCTCGAGATCGTCGACCTCCTGAACGCCGAAGACAGGACCGTGGCCGGAGCGGTCGCGTCCCAACGCCAACAGATCGCACGCGCCGTGGAGCTTGCCGAGCAGGCATTCCGCGCGGGCGGCCGCCTCTTCTATGTGGGCGCCGGGACTTCCGGCCGACTCGGTGTGCTCGACGCTAGTGAATGCCCACCAACGTTCGGTACGGACCCGCTGATGGTGCAGGGAATCATCGCTGGCGGCCTCGACGCGCTCGTGCGCTCCCAGGAAGGAGCGGAGGATGTGGCAGCCGACGGTGCGTCCGAGATGGATGAGCACGCAGTGGGCGAGCGCGACTTCGTGGTCGGCATCGCGGCTTCGGGAACCACACCGTACGTGCACGGGGCATTGGAGCGTGCGGCGCAACTCCGCGCGCGCACGGCTATCGTGGCCTGTTCTCCCCCGCCTGCCGCTATCGTGGAATTGGTGGACGTTGCCATAGTCCCCATAACCGGCCCCGAGGCGGTGACCGGATCCACGCGCATGAAGGCCGGCACTGCCACCAAGCTGGTGCTCAACACGATCTCCACGGGCGCGATGATCCGCACGGGCAAGACGTTTGGTAACCTCATGGTCGACATGCGCGCGATGAGCCAGAAGCTGGTGGATCGCGGCGAGCGCATCATGATGGAGGTGTGCGGTGTGTCGCGTGAGGAGGCACGCCGCCTGATCGATGCCGCGGGCGGCGCGGTGAAGACTGCGATCGTGATGCAGAAGCTGGGACTCTCGCGTGGTGTTGCGGAGAGCGCGCTCGACGCGGCTGGCGGAGTGGTTC
>DATCXG010000604.1:0-3427 GCA_036565945.1 Gemmatimonadaceae bacterium | reverse complement strand
GGAGGCGGGCCGCATCGGGGAGCCCGCGACGGGGTGGTCTGCTTGTTGGTCTCTACTGGGAGGGTGCAATGCGTCGAATTTTTCGTTCGCACTTCGGGCTCCGGGCGCCGCTGGCGCTCGGGCTCGCGTTAGTCTTCTGCGTGCTCGTGCTGGCCGCTATCGCGGCACCCGCGACACCGCTCCGCGCGCAGGCGCTGCTGGGCGATGGGGCGGGAGGGATGAGCGAGAGCGCACCGCGCTTCCTCGCCAATCTCCCCGCCTCCAGCGCCTGGGCGCCACTCGACCCGGCACGCACCCCGATCCTCAGACGCCGCATCGCGCTCGAGCTGCGCGGTGCCACCGTGGCCAGCGCGCTCGATGCGATCACTTCCGCCACCGGTCTCCACTTCGCGTACAGCAGCGCCGAGGTGCCGGTGAACCGCACCGTAAAGCTCGAGGCTAAGAACATCACCGTCGCCGCCGCGCTCACCGAGGTGCTCCTCGGCACTTCGGTCGACGTGGTCCTCACGAAGGCTGGCCAGGCGATGCTGGTGAAGCGCGGACAGCTGCGCGCCACCGAGACCGGGACGATCCGCGGAACCGTCACCGAGGCCGGAACCGGAGCACCGCTGCAGGGCGCGTCGGTCGCGCTGCTCGGCGCTCGCATAGGGGCGGTGGTCAAGTCCGACGGTAGCTACGAGTTCACCGCGCCGCCCGGGCACTACACCATCCGCGCGCGGCTGCTCGGCTACCAGATGCGCGACGACAGCATCGCCGTGACAGACGGCCAGACCGTGCAACACGACTTCACGCTGCAACGCTCCGTCGCCAGCCTCAACGCGGTCGTGGTCACCGGTACCCGCCAGCCCGACAGGACGGCGCTCGATGCCCCGGCACCGGTGGACGTCTTCACCTCGGAGCAGATCCGCCAGAGCGGCCGCACCGAGACGAGTCAGATCCTCGAGCTGCTAGCGCCCTCGTTCAACTTCCCTCGCGCCACCGTCACCGACGGCACCGACCACATCCGCCCGGCCACGCTGCGCGGGCTGAACTCCGACCAGGTGCTGGTGCTCATCAACGGAAAGCGCCGGCACAACAGCGCGCTAGTGAACATCAACGGGAGCGTGGGGCGCGGCTCGATGGCGGTGGACCTCAACGCCATCCCGCCGTCGTCGATCGACCACATCGAGATCCTGCGCGACGGCGCCGCGGCGCAGTACGGCTCCGATGCCATTGCGGGCGTCATCAACATCATCCTCAAGTCCGACGCGCCCGGCGAGCTCTCTGGCCAGGTCGGGCAGACGGCGCGCTCCGATGGGCGCACCAGCACCGTGGATGCCAACTACAGCTTCGCGCTGCCGCGCGACGGCTACCTGAGTCTCGCGGGCGAGTTTCGCACCCGCGACAGCACCAACCGCTCGGGTCCCGACTCGCGGACGCAATACCTCGATGGTGATCCGCGCAACGACGTTCCGCAGCTCAATAACCGGACCGATAGTTGGGTGGGCGATCCCAAGTCCAACGGAGGCTCGGGGATGTTCAACCTCGGCATCCCGTTCTCCGGTGGCGTGCAGTTGTACGCCTTCGGCGGCTTCTCGTACGAGCATGGTATCGCGGCCGGCTTCTTCCGCCGCCCGCTGGATGATCGCACCATCCGCGCGATCTATCCCAACGGCTTCCTCCCGCTCATCGAGAGCCACATCTGGGATCTCTCGGAGGCCACGGGAGTGAAGGGTACGCTGGGCGGTTGGAACTGGGACCTGGGGAGCGTCTTCGGGCGGAACAGCTTCCGCTACAACGTAGACCAGAGTGCCAACGTCTCGATGGGGCTCGACACTCCCACGCGCTTCTACGCTGGGACGATGACCTTCGATCAGTGGTCCACGACGCTCGATGTGCAGCGCGGCTTCGACATCGGCTGGTCGCAGCCGCTCAGCGTGGCGTGGGGCGCCGAGTTCCGGCGCGATCACTACGGGATACAGGCGGGCGACGACGCGTCGTGGATGAACGGCGGCGTGCCGATCCTTGACGGACCCAACGCGGGGAATGCCGCGGCCACTGGCGCGCAGGTCTTCCCCGGCTTCCGGCCCAACGATGAGCAGGACGCGTCGCGTAGCAACGTGGCGGCGTACGTGGACATCGCGGGGAATCCCACGGAGCAGCTGCTCGTGGACGTCGCGGGGCGCGCAGAGCACTACAGCGACTTCGGCAACACCGTGACCGGGAAGATCTCCGCGCACTACGAGCCGGTGAAGGGGTACGCCATTCGCGGCTCGCTGAGCAACGGCTTCCGCGCTCCGTCGCTGGGCCAGGAGTACTTCTCGACGACCTCCACGAACTTCATCGCGGTGAACGGCGTGGCGACGCCCTTCGACATCCGCACTTTCCCGGTGACCAGCGCGGAAGCGAAGGCACTCGGCGCGAAGCCGCTGAAGGCGGAGAAGTCGATGAACTACGGGATCGGCGTGGCGCTGCAGCCAGTGTCGAACCTGTCGTTCACGGCCGACTACTATCGCATAGACATCAGGCACCGGATAGTGCTCTCGGGGAATTTCATCGGTGCCGACATCCAGCAACTGCTGGAGAACGCCGGCTTCCAGGGTGTAACGGGCGGGCGCTTCTTCACCAACGCGATCGACACGCGCACCGAGGGCGTGGATCTCGTCCTGCAGACCGGCGCGAACCTGGGGAATGCGGGGACGTTGCGCTTCACCGGGGGCTACAACCACAACTACACCCACGTCACCAAGATCGACGACACTCCGCCCGAGCTGTCGGCGCACCAGCAGGTGCTCTTCGACCGCACGCAGGTGGGGCTCACCGAGGTGGCGCAGCCGCACGACAATCTGCGTCTGAGCGCGGACTACGAGGTGAAGGGTGTGGGCGTGGTGCTCTCAGAGGCGCGCTACGGCTCGGTGACGAATGTCGCCACCACGCCGGCGAACGACCAGACGTACGGCGCGAAGTGGATCACGGACCTCTCGCTCGCCTACCACTTCTCGAACGGGCTCACCGTCACCGGCGGCGCGGACAACATCTTCAACGTCTTCCCCGACAAGACCATCGCCGCCAACTCGTCGGGCGGGATCTTCGTGTACAGCGGGTTCTCGCCGTTCGGATACAACGGGGCGTTCTACTTTCTGAGGTTGTCGGTGGGGCTGTAGAGAGGGGAGAGAGCAGGAAGCAGGAGACAGGAAGCAGGAGACAGGAAACAGGAGACAGGAAACAGGAGACAGGAAACAGGAGACAGTGAACTGCCTCGGGGGTGAGGGCTGGAAATAATCGGCCGTCACCCCAAGCAAGCGGGGACCAATTCAACCGTCATCCCCGCGAAAGCGGGGACCCATGTTAGCCGAATGAACATGGGTCCCCGCTTTCGCGGCTTTGTTGCACAAATAGCATTGAGCGCGGCACTCTCCACCTCGGATCTCGTCATGCGGTCTGGACG
>DATCXG010000573.1:0-3829 GCA_036565945.1 Gemmatimonadaceae bacterium | reverse complement strand
GCGTCCCGACACGAATCCAGGTTCCGGGGCGACAGGTCAGCAGCGAGGATGGGGCAACCTACATCACGGTGTCGGATGGCTATCTCCGGACGATGCACATCACATTGCTCCGGGGCCGCTGGTTCTCTCCGCAGGAGATGCGCGCTCCCGGGGACGGCATCGTCATCAGCGAGGCCGTGGCGAAGCGCTATTGGGGCGGCGCGGACCCTGTGGGGAAGCCGCTCACCATCTTCCGGTCGTCTCAGGAGCGTGCGGACTTCGGCCGGGCGGTACCGTCGGTAGTCATCGGGGTGGTGAGCGACGTGCGTCAGTTCGGGCCCGACACCGATCCAGCCCCCGCGGTGTACGTACCACTCGCCGCCGAGCCGTGGCCCTGGGCGTCACTCGTCGTCCGCAAGCGCACGCCGGGCGCGGTGTCCGCGACGGCGCTCGGGCGGCTCGTGCGGGAGGTCGAGCCAAACCTCATCGGATCCGGTCCACAGGAGGCGGGTGCGGGCTTCGACTCGGTCGAGCATAGACTCTCGCTGGTACTGGCGCCGCGACGTTACATCGTGGGACTCGTGGGCGCGTTCAGCGCCTGCGCGCTGCTCCTCGCGGCAATCGGCATCTATGGCGTGACCAGCTACGCCGTCGGGCGACGCACACACGAGATGGGCATCCGGCTCGCACTCGGGGCCACCACGCGCGAGATTCTGACATCCGTGTTGGTCCCGGGGGTGAAGCTGGCCCTCGCCGGCTGCGCCGTCGGGATGGTGAGCGCGCTCCTCCTGGTACGGCTCCTGGAGCATCTCCTCTACGACACGTCGGTCACTGATCCCGCAGTGCTCGTGAGTGTCCCTGTGCTGCTCATTGCAGTGGGTCTGATCGCGTCGTATCTGCCGGCGCGACGAGCGGCGCGGGTGGATCCGATGATCGCGCTCCGCAGCGACTGAGGGATGCTCTAGCCGGCTACGCAGGCGGCGGCGACACTCTGGTGTGCACCAAGATCGCGAAAAAATCCATCAGAAAGCTTCCGCAACTACCCGTGGCACTCGAGGTAGGCCAGGGTGCATGTCGCGGGCGACACCAATCGTGAGATTGACGACTGACCGGCAGAGCGACTCACCGGGCCCTCGCGCGCGGGAATCCACAACCCTGCTGAGGGAGAATTACCTGAGATGCCACGACTCATGCGTACCCGACTCCTCCGGCAAGCACCGCGCTGTATCCGTCACATGAAGCCGAGCAGGCCAAGGACTAGCAGTACGGGACCGAGCAACGCGCGAATCAGGAAAACGTACCAGAAATAGACCGGCTCTTCCGCGCGCCTGACCCTACCCTTGCCCGTCGCACCCCAGGTCTCTCCCCTGCGGACTTGATTGATAGCGCCATAGGTGCACAACGCGCCCACGAAAATACAACCAATCAGGAGAGCTGCGTTCTGTGAATCCATTGCCTGGTCGGCCGACAGCGAGCCTGTGGATGGTGGAGACGGATACAGCGCGATGCTTGTCAGATGTGACGATAGCCGGCCCGAGCTGGCAACCGCCAACCGAATGCGTACTCCACCCGAGTGGTGAACAGGCATCCACCGCCACGCCCGGCAGGTGTCCCGGGCCCTTGCTGAACTGAGAGCTATGTCAATACTGTCGCCGACCATGAGAGCCTCGTCAGCAGAGCACGTCTCCTGCTCGTCGCCCTCGCTGTCGCGCAGCCGCACAGCGCGCTATCGTATCGTGATGACTCGCCCGCTCCTCTACCCCCGGGCTCTACCAACTCAGGAGCTCCATCGATGATCCGAAAGACGCTCGCCGCGCTCGCGCTGATCACCACCCCGGCGCTACTCGGCGCGCGCGCCTCCGCGCAGACCACGGCGCAGCACGGGACGCAGCACTCTGCAGCCGCCACCGCACCCCTCCCACTCCCCGAGCGCGCGGTGCGGCGCGACATCCCGATGACCGACATGATCCGGCGCGCGTACGCGGCCGGCACGCGTGATTCCACGGGTCGCCCCGGCGCGCGCTACTGGCAGCTCTGGCTGGACTACAAGATCGACGCGCGTTTTGACTCGGCCACCGAGTCGATCTCGGGCAGGGAGACCGCTGTGATCCACAACAACAGCGACTCCGCCATGCACGTGATCGTGCTGCGGCTCGACCAGAACATCTTCTCGGCCAACGTACCGCGCGCCGAGGAGGTCACCGACATCACGCAGGGGATGCAGGTCACGAAGCTCACCGTGAACGGCGCGCCGGTGGATCTCGATCCGCCGCCACCGGTAAGGCGCAGGCGCGGCGAGGCACCACAGCCACCGGCGTCGCTCCTGGTCCGTGACATCGACCAGACCGTCGCGCGCATCGAGCTCCCCACGCCCGTCCCCGCGCACGGCACCGCGACTCTGGGCGCCGAGTGGCACTTCCGCGTCCCCAAGGTCGTGGAGCCGGAGCGCGGCCTCCGCATGGGACGCTGGGCGGACACGCTCTATCAGATAGCGCAGTGGTATCCGCGCGTCGCGGTGTACGACGACCTGCGCCAGGGCGGCTGGGACACCGACCCGTACCTCGGCCCGTCTGAGTTCTACAACAACTTCGGCAGCTTCGACGTGCGCCTCGACATGCCCGCGGGGTGGATCGTCGGCGCGACCGGTGTGCTGCGGAATCCGGAAGAAGTGCTCACACCCACGGAACGCGAGCGGCTGGCGCACCTCACCGCGTCTGACACACAGCAGACCATCGCCGGCGTGGAGGATCGTGGACCCGGGAAGTCCACTGCCGGCACCGCTGGTGGGCGACTCATCTGGCACTTCACCGCCGACACCGCGGGGGATTTCGCGTGGGGCACGTCGAACCAGTTCGTATGGGACGCGACGCTCTCCGAGATCCCGGGAAAGGGGAAGATCCCGGTCAACATCATGTATCTCCCCGAGCACGCCGAGTCGTACGCCGAGGCGGGCGCCATCGCCCGGCACGCGTTGGCGTTCTATTCGAAGCTCTGGATGCCGTACACCTTCCCCGGCCTCACCATTGTCGATGGGCCCGAGTCGGGGATGGAGTATCCGTCGTTCATCATGTCCAGCGCTCGCGCGGCCGATCACGAGATCGGGCATCAGTGGTGGCCGATGATGGTGGGGACCAACGAGACCTGGTACGGCTTCATGGACGAAGGCTTCAACCAGTACATGAACATTCTCTCGGCCGCTGACAGGGAGCACCAGCCGCCGGAGCTCGATGGGCGCGGACAGAGCTACGGGCGCACCAGCGGCAACGAGCGCGAGGCACCGCTAATGTGGGACGCGAACTTCGGCGGCCCCATGTACTCGTTCCAGGCGTACGGTAAGGCACCGCTGATGCTCTCGATGCTTGGCGGGATCGTGGGCGACAGCGCCGTGTGGAGCGCGATGAGCGAGTACGCGAAGGCGTGGCGCTTCAAGCACCCGTCGCCGTGGGACTACGCGATGTTCATGAACCACGCACTGCACCGCGACCTCGGCTGGTTCTGGTACTACTGGCTCTTCACGACCGAGTCGGTGGACGGGTCCATCCAGAAGGTGAGCACAGTCGGCCCGCGTACGAAGGTGGTAGTGCGGCAGGATGGCCAGATGCCCTCGCCCGTCGTGCTCGCGGTGCGCTTCGCGCCGAAGGGGGCGAAGATCCGCGCGATGCCCAACAGCGTGATGCGCGACAGCGTGACCGCGATAGTCACCTATCCGGTGGATGTGTGGTTCCGTGGCAGCCGCACCTTCACCGCGACGCTCGATTTCGGATCGCGCAAGATCGAGCAGATCACCCTCGACCCAGACGGCCGCTTCCCCGACCGTGAAGTCGCCGACAACGTTTGGCCCGCGGGATCG
>DATCXG010000572.1:0-2022 GCA_036565945.1 Gemmatimonadaceae bacterium | reverse complement strand
CCGCCGCGACCGCCCGGGACGTGGTTGCGGATGTAGTGCAGCGGATACGAGGCGCGGGTGTTCTCGGTCAGCGACTGGTCGCGAAAATCCACGCGGCGTGAGTTCGGATCGAGCACGACGTTCTCGAGCACCGTCCCGAACATCTGCGTGGTACGGTAGATGTCTGGCTCGCCCTCTTCCGAGAGATTGATGACCTTCGCGTAGCACCCGCCCTCGAAGTTGAAAACACCCTGCTCGCTCCATCCATGCTCGTCGTCGCCGATGAGATAGCGCTCGGGATCGGCCGAAAGGGTGGTCTTGCCGGTGCCGGAGAGGCCGAAGAAGAGTGCCGTGTCACCGATCTCGCCGATGTTCGCCGAGCAGTGCATGGAGAGCACGCCCTGCTTCGGGAGGACATAGTTCATCACCGTGAAGATGCACTTCTTGATCTCGCCGGCGTAGCGGGTGCCGCCAATGAGGATGATGCGCTTGTCGAAATTGATGATGATGAAGGTGCCGCTGCGCGTACCATGCTTCTTCGGGTCGGCCTGGAACTCCGGGGTGTGCAGGACGGTGAAGTCCGGGACGAACGTCGGCAGATCGCTCTGCTCCGGGCGTACGAACATGTTCCGCGCGAAGAGCATCTGCCACGCGTTGGGCGACACGAAGCGCACCGAGAGGCGGTAGCTCGGATCGGCGCCAGCCCAGAGATCTTCGATGAAGAGCTCGTGCTGGTCGTCGAGGTAGGCCTGGACATCGGCGAGAAGCTTGTCGAAGCTCGCAGGCTCGAAAGGCTGGTTGATCTTTCCCCACCAGACATCCTGCTCGCTCCCCGGCTCCCGGACGATGAACTTGTCCTTCGGGGACCGGCCGGTATGCGGCGTGGTGATCCCCACGAATGGACCCATATCCGCGAGCGTGCCTTCGTCGCGGCGCACGGCCGCCTGGATGAGCTCGGGCGCCACCAGATTCCAGTGCAGCTTCCCGCGCGGAGCGAGCCCCTGCTGTTCCAAGCCCGTCTTACCCTTCCGTTCCGCCGCCTCGGCGCGTGGTGTGGTTTGCGTGGCCATGACTATTCAGATCCTTGTTCGAGTTCCATGCATCTAGCCGTGAACCGCCGGGCGCGAGCCATGATCGCTGCTTCACTACTCGTGGCTGGTGGTCGTAGGGTCGCTTCCTCTCGGTGTCGTCGCCTACGGCTATAGCAGCTATATGACGATGCCGGGACGTGCCCCCGCGGCTCGCGCCGCAAGGGATCCTGGCGATGTCTTGTGGGCGACCGGGGAGAGCTTCCCCGGCCGCTGGATAATTACGCAACTTGTAGGATAAACCGCTGATGCTCAAGACGGGGCCGCCCTTTGCTCGCGCGGTCCGTCACCGGCCTGAGCGCGAAACCGCACGCTGGAGCACTCCGCCGAAACACGGCAATGCGCGGGCCCGCCGGCGTCAGCGCCGTCGCATGAGCCAGGCCAGGAGCACGATCACTCCCGATACCGCTATTATCGCCGGACCAGATGGGAGATCGAAGGGCACCGAGAGGCAGAAACCGACCAGCGCGGCGAGCAGCCCCGAGGTCACCGACCAGGCGAACATCCCTCCCATGCTGCGCGAGAGCAGCATCCCGGTCACCGCTGGAAGCACCAGGAAGTCGAAGACGAGCATCACCCCCGCGAACTGCATCGCGAACGCGATCACCAGTCCGATGGTCAGATAAAGAAGCAGATTCCAGAAGGTGACGTTGTAGCCCAGGGTACGCGCCGTCTCCCTGTCGAACGATACGAAGAGGAACTCCTTGAAGAACACCACGTGCACGAGGAGGACTGGGACCGCTACGGCCACGAGCACCATCGTATCGGCGTGCGTGATCCCGAGGATGTTGCCCTGCAGGAAGATGTCGTGCGCTTCGCCCGACTTCGCTTTGGCGACGAGGAGGATCCCCAGTGCGGCGGCCACGGCGTACACCACACCTATCGTGGCGTCGGCTGGCACGCGCGAGCGCGCACCGCTCAGACCGAAGAAGAGCGCTCCGGTGAGCGTGACGAC
>DATCXG010000526.1:0-4079 GCA_036565945.1 Gemmatimonadaceae bacterium | reverse complement strand
GGCGCTGGCATGGTGGACCGCGCGACGTTTCTTCCCCCGATCCACCGATGTGGTGCAACGCGGCACCCGGCGAGCATTCGCATTCTACCGGCGGCTGACTGCCTGGCCCCTCATCGCGAGTGTGCCGCTCACCCTGGTGAGCCTGGCAGCTCGGGTAGCCATACTCCCGGTGCTCGCGCTCACGCTTCCCAGTCCTCCACCGCTCGGCCCACTGATATTCGCCTCTCTCTTCCTCACCTACGGCCAGTTACTCCTCCCAACTCCCTCGGGCGCAGGCCTGGTGGAGATCGGGTTCATCGGCGGCGCGGTGGGCGATCTGGGCGCGCGCTACGGATCCATTCTGCTCATCTGGCGCTTCTACACGACGATCGTGCTGGTAGCACTGGGGATCGTTCTGGGATTCCGGCAGTACGGTGCGGCCGCCGTGGGCGCCGTGCTTCGCGGCCGGCCGCGCGACACATCAGAGAAGCGGCCCGCGGCACGCCCACCGCTGGAGCCCGAGCGCAGCGCCGCAGCCAGGGAAGGCGAAGGACTCTGACCACTCTTCTCGAGCAGTACGAGCGGTCCAGGGGCACGGCGTAGCGCACCTTCCTGTCGTCCGTGAATCCCACGACATTATCGCTGATCACCACTGAACCGGCTCGCAGGACCATCGCGAGATCACAAGGAGGGTACGTGCATCACCGTACAATCGTCGGCTTCCTCTGTATCGCGACCGCTGGTTGCGCACTCGGCGGCGGGGCGGGCTCCGCACCACAGCGTGCCGGCCCGGCGGCCTACGACATAGCCTACCACCTCGATGCGCGCGATACGCTCGGCCATCGCTACAACGTGCAGATGGACATCGGCCGCCTGCGCGGCGACACGCTCGAGCTGCAACTGCCCGTGTGGTCGCCAGGCCGTTACGCACGTATGGACTTCTCGCGCAACGTGCGAGGGTTCAAGGCGACGACTGACGACGGCAAGCCGGTGTCGTTCGTGCGCGCCGGCGGCTCGCTCTGGCGGCTCTATCCCGGGCGCGCGCGGAACGTCCGCGTCAGTTACCAGGCGTACGCCAACACACTCTCCGGGACGTTCAGCGTACTCGACACCGCTCACGCCAACTGGAATGGGCCCTCGCTGTTCATGTACGTGGTGGGCCACAAGCCCGACTCCGTCCGCCTCACGGTCACCACACCCGCCGGCTGGCAGCTCATCAACGGCGAGAGCACATCGCCCACCCAGCGCGACTTCCGCTTCCCGAACTACGACCGGCTCATCGACACGCCCACGGAAGTAGCCCGGCGCATCACCGTGGACGACTTCCGCGCGGACGGACGACTGTACAGAGTGCTGGTCCACCACAACGGCCCCGAGCGGGGCCAGCGCGCGCGCTTCGTGCGCGATATCGAGAAGATCGTCCGCTACCAGAATCGCGTGATCGGGCCTCCGCCGCTCGATATGTACACGTTCATGTTCAACGTGGGCTACAAGGGCCGCGACGGCATGGAACACCTCTACTCCACGCAGATCGTAACGAGCATCCCCTGGTCCGACACGGCCACGGTGCTGTCCGGGATCGAATCGGCATCGCACGAGTACTTCCACACGTGGCATGTGAAGCGCATCCGGCCGGCCGCACTCGGTCCGTTCGACTACACCACCGAGCAGTATCAACCCAGTCTCTGGGTGGCGGAGGGTTGGACGCAGTACTACGGCCAGATAGGACTGCTACGCGCTGGTGTCGTGGACAAGGCCGCGTACTACGTCACGCTGGGCGACGTCATCCAGGCCAACAGCGAGATCCCGGGACGCCAGTACGTGTCGGCCAGGCAGTCCTCGTTCCTCGCCCCGCTCTGGGACGGCGCGCCGCCGCCGATGGAGGCCGACCGCACGGGGAGCTACATCTCCTACTACACCAAGGGAGATGCACTGGCCCTGCTACTGGATCTCGAGATACGCTCGCGCACCGGCAATACGAAGTCGCTCGACGACGCTCTACGCCTCCTCAAAAAGCGCACCTGGGACGCGTCGAGCGATAGCTACTACCTCCAGGGGCGCGGCTACACAGAGAAGGACGTGGAGGAAGTGGTGAGCGAGGCGGCAGGGACCGACATGCACCCATGGTTCGAGCGGTACGTGGACGGGGTGGAGGAGCTTCCCTTCGCTCGCACACTCGCACTGGCCGGGATAGCGGCGACGCCGCGCGGGTCGGGAGCGAATCGTGAGTACCTGGTATCGGAGATCCCGAATGCCACCGCCGAGCAACTGCGCGTGCGCGTGGGATGGCTCAGCGGCACTACGAGCTCGCAGGAGCAGTAACGATGAAGCGACCTCTGATCTTCTGGGACGTGGACACCCAGCACGACTTCATGGATCCCGATGGTAAGCTCTACGTCCCCGGCGCCGAAAAGATCAAACCGAACCTGAAGCGACTCACCGACTACGCGCACGAGCGCCAGATCCAGATAGTGGCGTCAGCCGATGACCACCTGCCCGGCCACCGCGAGCTCTCGGAAACCCCCGACTTCAAGGAGACCTTCCCCGAGCACTGCATGCGGGGCACGAAGGGCGCGGAGAAGATTCCCGAGACCGCGCTCCGGGCGCCGCTCATCATCGAGGCAGATCACGACGCGCACGAGGAACTGGCGCGGAAGCTCTGGGATCACGAGGGCGACGTGCTGCTCCGCAAACAGTGGTTCGACGTTTTCACGAACCCCAGCGCCGATACACTTCTCGACGCCTGGGACCCTACCGAGATCGTGATCTACGGCGTGGCGCTGGACGTGTGCGACAAGTACGCGATCGAGGGTTTCCTCGAGCGCGGCATCCCGAAGATCCACCTCGTGGTAGATGCGACCAGGTCCATTCACCCCGAGCTGGAGGACCATCTGCTGTTCGAGTGGAAGAAGCAGGACGTTGCTCTGGTGACGACCCAACAGGTGGTGACCGGGAAAGTATTCTAGCAACGGCTTGAACCACGGAGGCACGGAGACACGGAGAACAGCGAAAAGCTTTGGGAACTGCTCTACGCCTCTGGCTCTGGGCGTGGCTCCTAGGGCTCCTGGTACACTCCGGCTTCCTCCCACCTCGGGGGAGAGGAGCCCCGAATGCAATCCCCCAAAATATTGGCCGTTGCCGTTGCAGTTCTCCGTGCCCCCGCGTCTCCGTGGTTCAAGCCGTTGCCGTTCCCAGACGATGACCGGAGCCGAGGATCAACGAGTGGGGACGGGGATGCTCGTGATGGGAGCGATAACGGCCGCCTCGCCTACGCGCCGATCGCGATTGACCGGTGGTGATCCCTGGTCATCGTCTTGTGCCTCCTCGCTCTGCCCGTCCAGCCGGAAGACGGAGACCAGTTCCAGCAGGCGTCGCGAGGCCTGCGCCTGAGCGGAGGATGCGGCCGCGATCTCCTGCGCCCCCGCACTCTGCTCCTCCGTGGCCGCGGCTACCTGCTGCATCGCGGCCGCGAACGACTCCGTGCCTCTGGCCAGGTTATCCAGACGCAGGGTGGACTCGCTGATGAGCTTCCGCGACTCCTCCGCCGATTGCTCTACCGACGTGGCCCAACCCTGGGCGTCGTGCACGGCACGCTCCACCTGCGTGAAGGAATCCATCGCATCGCGCGTGGCGCGCTGAACCCCCAGCACCGTGGCAGCGGCGCGCCGGCTGTACTCGCGCGACTCATCCACGCGCGCCAGGATCTCGTGCACGGTGGCGGCGGTACGCTCTGCCGAGTCGGTGGACATGGCGGCGAGCTTGCGGATCTCGCTCGCCACCACGGCGAAGCCTTCTCCCTGTTCGCCGGCACGCGCTGCCTCCATGGCTGCATTGAGTGCCAGGAACTTCGACTGGCGAGCGACCTTGCGCACGAAGGTCACGAAGGAGCGGATCTCCTCCGACGCGTTGGCCAGCATCTCCGTTGACGCAGCCGAGGCGGCGGCCTCGGATGCCAGCGTGGAGAGCGCGGCGGAGCTCTCGTCCAACTGAGCGCGATTCTGCATGGCCAGTGCGCGCAGTTGCTCGTTGCGCTCCACCCCGTACCGGGCACCCTCGCTCAGTCGCACCGCGATCTGCATCAGCATGGCCGCGTCGGCGGC
>DATCXG010000518.1:0-7844 GCA_036565945.1 Gemmatimonadaceae bacterium | reverse complement strand
CAGCAGTACCCCACGGCCGACATCGCGCCCGACGCACAGTTTTATCTTGGAGAGGCGTATCGATCGGATGGGAACAGTGCCGCGGCTGACTCGGCCTACGGGCTGGTAATAGAGAAGTACCCGAGCTCGCCGCGCGCACCGACGGCATTGTACAAGCGTGCGCTGTACCTGGAAGACCAGGGCAACCTCACGGGCGCCCGCGCAGCACTCAATCGGCTCATCCAGAAATACCCGCGGTCGGATGAGGCCGAGCTCGCGCGGGAGCACCTGCGCACAATGAAATAGACTCCGGCGGCGCAGGAGGCAGGAGTAGCGGATGGTGGAGCAAGAAGGCAACGAGATGCCATTCCTCGATCACCTCGAGGAACTGCGCTGGCGCATAATCTGGTCGCTCGCCGCTCTCGTCATCGCGGTGGGAGCGGCGTTTGCCCTGCTCATGAAACTGGACGTCATCGGCCTCCTCGAGAAGCCGATCGCGCCGTACCTGCAGGGCGGGAAGCTCGTTTTCACACACCCAGCCGATTCGTTCTCGATCGTCCTGAACGTGGCGGTGGTGCTGGGGATGGTCATAGCTCTTCCGGTCATCCTCTACCAGATCTGGGCCTTCGTCTCACCCGCGCTACACCGGAACGAGAAGCGGGTGGTGATCCCGCTTTTTTTCTTCGCCACCTTTCTCTTCCTCGCGGGCGTGTCGCTGTCCTTCTTCGTGGTGCTCCCGCTTGCCGTCTCCTGGCTGATGGGATTCCAGACGCAGGCGCTCACGCCCATGATCACGGCGTCGGACTACTTCAGCTTCGCCACCAGCATGTCGCTGGCGTTCGGGCTCTGCTTCGAGCTGCCCATCGTGATCCTGGCTCTGGCGATGTTGGGAATCGTCACGCCGCAGCTTCTCAACAAATACCGCCGCCATGCGATGATCGTGTGCGTGGTCGCCGGCGCATTCCTCACCCCCGGTGACCTGATCTGGACCACGGTTGCCATGGCCGGCCCTCTGTACCTGCTCTTCGAGATCAGCGTGGGGTTGACGTACATCGTGTATCACCGGCGCCAGCGAGCGCAGGCGCGACGTGAGGCGGAAGCGGCCGCTGACCAGCACGAGGTCCCCGCGTGAAGCTGTACCTGTTGGTGCTGGCGGTGCTTCTCCTTCCGGGCGCCGCAGCGTCGCAGGATCCGATTCAAGAGCCGCGGCGGCCACCCGCCGTGCCGGACACCACGCTCGTCAACCAGCCCGTACGTCCGCAGCCAGGCGCGCCAGCTAACGACACAACGCTCTCTGATTCCTCTCAGGCGCAGAAGGAGATCGTGCAGTGGGCGGAGACCGACTCGGTGATGGACGCGCTTCTCTCACGCCCCGGCTACACGCCCACCAGGTATCAGGGGAAGCAGGCCGTATTCGACGCCGATAGTCGGGTTCTGGAGCTCTCCGGGTCGAGCGCCGTTCAGCGGGAGCAGGCTACTCTGGTAGCCGACACCATCGTGTATGATGATGCGACCAAGCTCGTGCGTGCAGCCGCGGCGCCGAAGGACACGATAATCCTGCGAGACCCTACCCAGGGTCAGGCGGACCTCGTGGCGCTGGGAGGAATGGAGTACGATCTCATCCGCAGAAGGGGCGTGGTGAGAGATCTGAGTACATCCTCCAGCCAGTTGGGCCAGACGTGGTACGTGCACGGCGACCGCGCGGCGGTGGTGGGCGACACTACCGGCAAGAACGGCAATACCTCGTACGCCGAAGATGGCTCGATCACCAGCTGCGACCTGCAGTACCCGCACTACCACTTTCAGGCGAAGGAGATCAAGATGGTCTCGAAACGCCTGCTCGTTGCGCGGCCCGCAGTTCTCTACATCTCCGATATCCCGGTGTTGTGGCTGCCGTTCATCTTCCAGGATATGCGCTCGGGTCGTCGCAGCGGAATCATCCCCCCCCGATTCGGGATCAGCGACATAGTGCGCGCCTCGCCGCGCTACAGTCGCTCGATCGAGAACCTTGGCTACTACTTCTCGATCAACGATTACATGGACGCCACGGTATCGTTCGACTGGCGCAGCGGTAACGGCGACACCGAAGGGGACATAGGCTGGACGCGCTACAACGGGCAGTGGCGCTACCGCTGGCTCGACCGCTTCCTGAGCGGCGACGTCCGCACGTCGTACTCCAAGTTCAGCGGAGGCTCCAACGCATTCAATCTGTCGTGGAGCCACCAGCAGCAGTTCTCACGGCGGAGCAGCCTCAACGCCAGCATCAACTACTCCAGCAATACCACAGCCATCCAGCGCCAGGCTTTCACGGCCGCGCAGACATTGGCAGCGATCGCTTCTACCGTGGCGTTTCAGCAGGCGCTGGGGCCAGCGAACATCAGCATCGGCGGGTCGCAGACGCAGCACACCGGGCGGAAGGACGTCAATCGAAACTTCCCGAACTTCAGCGTGACCACCGAGCCGGTCAACATCACTTCGTGGCTGCTCTGGTCGCCGCAACTCTCCATCAACAACATGGAGAACCTCGACCGGGAGATTCCCTTTTCTCGCTTCACGCCCAGCACGGGTCCCTCCGGTTTCGACAGTTCGAGCGTCACGGGCGACGATCGCAATACCACGCTGAGCTTCCAGACCCCGCTCCGCATCTTCGGGTTCAACTGGCAGAACAGCATAGAGGTGACGGACCACGAGCAGAATTATCCGCAGCCGATAAAGATCATCGACGTCAATACCGGAGAGGAGACTGCCGACAGGGTGTACGCGCGGACCTACGAGACGGAGATCGATTGGACGACCGGGATCAGCCTTCCTGCACTGATGCAGCGAACGCTCAAGCTCACCCCGTCGATATCCATCGTGAACGCCGATCCGTCGCTACCGTACTTCGCTCGCACCACGTTCTCGGGCGGCAGCTACGTGCATCAGTCCAAGACCTTGCAGTACGGCATCTCGGCGTCACCCACCCTGTTCGGGTTCTTCCCCGGATTCGGACCGTTCACTCGACTGCGCCACTCGATCCAGCCCCAGTTGAGCTATGGCTACTCGCCAGCCTCGAAGATGAGCGACGACCTGCTGCGCGCTTTCAACCGGTCGCGAGCCGGCAACAATGCCAACCTGGCACACAGTTCGGTTACACTGCGGCTGAGCCAGGTCCTCGAAGGCAAGTTGCAGAGCAAGAGTGACACTGCTCCTGATGCCGGCGAGAAGATCAAGCTGCTCAACATCAGCTTCAGCCCTATCACATACGACTTCGAGCGGGCAAAGGCCGGCCTGAACGGTATCACCACCACGAACTTCAACTACCGCGTCGCGTCCGACCTGCTTCCGGGATTCGATTTCAGCGTCAACTACTCGCTATACCAGGGGAACGTCTACAGCGACTCGGCGCGCTTCAAACCATTCCGGACAGGAATCTCGGCCTCGATGACCCTGGGCCGCGACAATAACCCCTTCGCGGTTCTGTCACGCATCTTCGGCAAACCGACCACGCCCGCCGACACCGTGGTGGACACGGCGCCCCGGAGGGATGAGCAGGACATCAGGGGCGGGCTCGACCAGCAGCCCAACATCGCCGGGCCGTCATCGTCGCGCTACCCGATGGGAATCGACGCCCAGGCCGGTTGGACGGCGACGCTGGAATTCAGCTCCACGCGCAGCAGGCCGATCGCGGGCGCCACTGTCTTCGATCCACGCGCCTTCTGCCAGCGGTACATCAACTTTCCGGGGACGTACAATCAGTGCATCAACTCGCCGATTCCGGTTGATACGCTGCCCAACCGCTACGGTGGCAGCCAGGCGATCGTGCTCCCGTCGCTGGCGACTCTACGCGGTAACCTGGCCTTCAACCTCACACCCAAATGGGCAATGCGTTGGACCACTGGCTACGATTTCCAGCGCAGTGAGTTCTCGGACCAGGAGCTGGTGCTGCAGCGCGACATGCACGACTGGCGGGCGAACCTCGCTTTCTCCCGCGCACCCACCGGCAACTTCATGTTCAGCTTCTACATCTCCCTCAAAGCGGAGCCGGATCTGAAGTTCGACTTCCGACGGAGTACCAGTCGCTGCACCGGCGCCGACTGCGGCGTCTTCCTCCCCCTCCAGTCGCCGTGATCCTCGCGAGTTCCGGGAGACGATCGCGCACCTCCCGTTGACCTCGCACACCACGCGGGCCCTTCGGGCCGTGATCCTCACGAATCCAGTGAAGGGATGGCGCGGAGCGCGGTAGTCGACGCCGTAGCCGTATCCGATCCCGAAGCTGTGAGCGACACTCGAGCCTGATCTGTCGCATTCCGGGGGCCCGCGCTGTCCACGCGGGTGGACGCAGTTACCACAACGGTTTCGCCAAGTCATTGTAGACTGGCGTGTTGACGCGGTCGCGGAGACGGCGCGTACCGTGCACTGACGCCCCTGGTATACCAACATCATCGGAGCCGAGCATGCGCCGCGCTGTCACCCTTATCGCCGCAGGCCTTTTCCTGGCCTCCTGCAGCACCAGCAACGATATCACCGGTGGCGACGGCGACATAGCGCCGCCGCTAAACCTGACCTACCAGCTCATGCCGAGCGGCGATCCGTTGAACCCCGAGGGGGTTCTGCTCCGCTGGGACCCGGTAGACGATTCTCGCGTTACCAACTACGTGGTCTACTCGCGCGGCTCGATTACTGGCCAGTGGAGTCGCCGCGCCGAGACGACCTCGGCGTCGTTCAACGATCTCGGAGTGCCGGCACTCCAGTACGAGGTGACGTCGCAGGCCAGCGATGGGCGTGAGAGTGAGGAGGCGTCGAATACCGTGACAGTGGATGACCGGAACGCGCTGCAATCACCCGGCGAGCTCTTCTCCGTCACCCTGAACCAGGCCGTATTGCTATCCTGGCCCGCGGATTCGCGCGTTGGTGCCACGGAGATCTTCGACTACTATCGCGTCTACTCCACGCTGTACGACCTCGACGAGAATGTCTGCGACCCATCGTGGGTGCTGGAAGGGACCACTGTCTCGGAAGACTTCCTGGCTTCAGGACTCTCCAATGGCGTTCCGCGCTGCTTCGCGGTCAGCGCGGTCAGCACCTACGGCCACGAGAGCGATTGGACCACGCCGCGCTCCGATACCCCTCGGCCGGACGCGCGTAATGTGCTCCTCTACGCTTCACAGGTGGATCTGTCGAGTAGTGGCTTCAGCTTCTACATACCGTCGTCCGGACAGCTGGGCGTCGTGGAGTCCGGCAATCGTACCGACATCGACTTCCGGGTCGAGCGGTACAGCGATGGGTCGCTCTGGCTGCAGCCCGTGCGTTCGGGCACGAGCATGGCGCTCTACAGCACCGACCCGCTAGTCGACCTGACATCCATCGACATCGCCCCGCTCGATGACGAGTTCTCAACCGGCGCGATCGAGGCGGTGCCCGGATTCGGGTACGTCTTCCGCACGACTCTCTCTGGCCAGTACCACTACGCCGGTCTCCGCGTCACCAACGTCTCGCCGGATTTCCTGATAGTCGACTGGTCGTACCAGCGGGATCCAGGAAACCCGGAGTTGACGAGGAGTGGGAGGTAGAACTACGGGGGGCAGGGTTCAGGGGAACTACAGAGGGATCAGGAAGCAGGGATCGTGAAAGGCAGGGATCAGGAAGCAGGAAGCAGGGATCAGAAAGGGCTCGTAGCGTGGAATACTCTACGCGGAGGCGGTTCCTGAACCCTGCCCCCTGAACCCTGAACCCGGTAGTTAACCCTACTTCCTGATCCTTCTTTTGTTACATTCCTCGCATGACACACGAACTGCTGCTCGATGGTGATTCGCTCACGATCGAGGATGTCGTCAGGGTTGCGGTGGAGAGGGTTCCGGTGGCCTTGTCGGCACGGGCGCGGCGGCGAATGGGCCGCGCACGAGATGTAGTGGAAGATGTGGTGCGGCGGAACGAGGTCGTGTATGGGGTCACCACCGGTTTCGGGAAGCTCTCCGAGATAGCGATACCAGCCGACCGGCTGGCCGAGTTGCAGGTGAATCTCGTACGCAGCCACGCGGCCGGCGTGGGCCCGCTCCTGGGCGAGCGAGAGGTCAGGGCGATGATGCTCCTCCGGGCGAACGTGCTGACCAAGGGCTATTCGGGGGCGCGCGAAGAGTTGGCCGACCTGCTGGCGGGGATGCTCAACGCGGGGCTGTACCCGCCCATTCCAGAGCAGGGAAGTGTCGGCGCCAGCGGTGATCTGGCGCCGCTCGCGCACCTGGCCCTATCGCTGATCGGCGAGGGGATGTTGATGTGCGGAAGCTCATCTGGCCCCGCTGCCGAGATGCTCGCCAGGGCGGGACTCGCGCCGATCACGCTGGGCACCAAGGAAGGGCTCACTCTCATCAATGGCACGCAGGCTCACACGGGAATAGCGGCGCTGGCTCTCGTGGATGCGCTCCGCCTCTGGCGTGCGGCGCACGTGGCCGGCGCGATGTCGCTGGAAGGGCTGATGGGAACGCCCGCCGCCTTCGACAGCCGCATTCACGACGCGCGTGGTCAGGTTGGACAGCGAGAATCCGCTGCCATCCTCCGCGCGCTGCTCGCGGACAGCGAGATCCGCGAATCACACCGCCGCGGAGATCCACGTGTTCAGGATGCGTACGCCCTGCGTTGCATGCCGCAGGTACACGGCCCCGTGCGCGACGCGCTGCGGTTCGCGGAATCGCTCGTCGCGCGAGAGCTGAACGCTGCGACCGATAACCCCCTCGTCTTCGACGACGGTGCGATCGTCAGCGGTGGGAACTTCCACGGCCAGGCGGTGGCCATGGCGCTCGACGTGCTGGCCATAGCGCTCACTTACCTCGCCAACATCTCCGAGCGCCGCATCGATCGACTCGTGAATCCCGACCTCAATCAGGGGCTGCCACCGTTCCTCACGCGCGACGCAGGCGTGAGCTCGGGATTCATGATCGCTCAGGTGACGGCCGCCGCCATCACCAGCGAGTGCAAGGTGCTCGCCCATCCGGCGAGCGTCGACACCATCCCGACCGACGGCAACAAGGAAGATGTAGTCCCGATGGCGATGGGCGCGGCCTGGAAGCTGCGTCGCATCCTGGAGAATGTGCGGCATGTTCTCGCGATCGAGCTCATGTGCGGCGCCCAGGCCGTGGAATACCGGGCGCCACTCCGGCCGGCCCCTCCCGTGGGGCGCGCTCTCGCCACGGTGCGCTTGCACGTCGAGACACTCGGGGCCGATCGCGTTTTGAGCGGCGACATCGAAGCCCTGAGCGCAGCCATCGCTGCTGGGCAGTTCGACTCCATAATCCCGGACCCCATTCCATGAGCGTTCCCAGCTCCTCAGCCCAAGTGTCCACGCCCGCTGGCGCTCCCCGCGCCCCCGCCGGACCACGCCATGTGAGCGCGCCGCGCGGGACCGTGCTCTCCTGCAAGGGCTGGCAGCAGGAGGCTGCTATGCGAATGCTCATGAACAACCTCGATCCGGCGGTGGCCGAGCGCCCTGACGATCTGGTGGTGTACGGGGGAACGGGGAAAGCAGCGCGAAACTGGGCGTGTTTCGACGCGATCGTAGCCACCCTCCGGCGGCTCGAATCCGACGAGACTCTGCTCGTGCAGAGCGGCAAGCCAGTGGGTGTCTTCCGCACCCACCCCGGTGCACCGCGGGTGCTCATAGCGAACAGCAACCTGGTAGGCCGTTGGGCCAACTGGGATGTATTCCGCGAGCTGGAGCGCGCCGGACTCACAATGTATGGTCAGATGACTGCCGGGTCGTGGATCTACATCGGGTCGCAGGGCATCCTGCAGGGGACGTATGAGACGTTCGGCGCGGTGGCCAGCACCCACTTCGGCGGCTCTCTCGCGGGCCGCCTGGTCGTGAGCGCGGGGCTCGGCGGGATGGGGGG
>DATCXG010000498.1:0-7329 GCA_036565945.1 Gemmatimonadaceae bacterium | reverse complement strand
TCCGCCCCAGCGGACGGCGATGACCGGGCGAAGGATGAGCGGCGCAACGACGAGCGGGCGGCGCGGATGGTCGGAGCAGCCGGATTAGTCGGAGTAGTCGGAGCAGCCGTCTCCCACAGTCTCGAGCTCGCACCGCGAGATTCCCGCCCAGTCTGAGGCGTACCGGTCCAAAGGATGCAGCATCTGAGCTCGGATGGTATCAGATGCGACACATCGAAACTCCGACGGCCGAAAGCGGCCGCATCTTTCCAACGCGCCGCATTCTGGCGGCCTGCGCGGTAGCCGCGGGGCTCGGAACGCTGTTCGCGCTCGTAGCGGCCGGTCAGATACACCTCTACGCCCGGGCGCTGGGGCGCGACCTACCGCTCGGCCAGCTACTCGCCACCTACCTGGCGCGCTGGTATCTGTGGGCGGCGCTGGCGCCGGTCATCTTCGCGGTAGCCCGGCGCTGGCGCCTGGGCGGTGGCCGCCGCCGCAAGATTGGGCGCCGACTGCTGATCCTGGGCACCGCGGCGGTGGGATTCGCTCTCCTCCACTCGATGCTCTCCGCGCTCGCCGACCTGGCGCTCGGAGTGGCACATGTACCTGTGCCGCTGGCGGTCGCCGAGCACGTCACCATGTTCTTCGTCTCGGGCCTCGTGGTGGCCACCGCGATTATCGCCGTCTCCCACGCTCTGGATTACTATCGCCGCTATCGTAATCGCGAGCTGCGCGCGAGCAGGCTCGAGGCGAGGTTGGCGCGCACGCAACTGCAGCTCCTGAGGATGCAATTGCAGCCGCACTTCCTCTTCAACACGCTCAACACCGTCTCGTCGCTCATGCACGAGGACGTCGAGGCGGCCGATGCCATGCTCGCATCCCTGGGCGATCTCCTGCGCCTGGAGCTCTTCGGGGACGGAGCGCAGGAGGTCGCACTGCGTCAGGAGGCGGAGCTCACCCGCTGCTATCTCGACATCATGCGCCTGCGCTTCGGCGGTGGGTTGAGCACATCGATCGAGATCGAGCCCGACGCGCTGGACGCGCTCGTACCCAACATGGTGCTCCAGCCTCTCGTGGAGAACGCGCTACGCCACGGCATCGCGCGGCGCGACGGCCGGGGGCGAGTAGAGGTGTTGGCCCAGCACGCTGGGAGCTCGCTCGTCATCACGGTCCTCGACGACGGCCCGGGGCTCCCCGAGGACTGGGACGAGCGACGCAACGTCGGCGTGGGACTCACCAACACCAGGTCGCGGCTACGCCGGCTCTACGGCGCGGCGCAGCGACTGGAGATCGCCAACCGGCCAGAGGGTGGCCTGAAAGTCTCTCTCACCATCCCGTACCGCACCGCGCCAACCCGAGCGGTACCGGCCGCTTGAAGCGCTACGTCGATGCGATTGAAGACGCTGATAGTAGATGACGAGCCGCCGGCTCGACTGCGGCTTCGCCAGCTCCTGGCCGCCGAGGACGATGTGGATATCGTGGGCGAGTGCGCCAGCGCTCGGGAGGCGATCGAGGTGATCGAGCGTACGACGCCACATCTCGTCTTCCTCGACGTTCAGATGCCGACGATGGACGGATTCCAGATGCTCGAAGCCCTCCGCGTGCCGGCCCTCCCCAGAGTCATCTTCGTCACCGCGCACGACGAGCATGCGCTCCGTGCCTTCGAGGTACACGCGCTCGACTATCTGCTCAAGCCCTACAGCCGCGAACGGCTGCTGCGCGCCCTCGATGTCGCGCGCACGCAGGTGAATCGCGACGGGCTCGTGGTTGCCGACCCCGGACTGCTCGGGCTCATCGCCGAGCTACGCGCCGGTGGTGGTCCGGCACCGGCGACGGCGAGTACCGAGCACCAGCGCCTCGTGATCAAATCCGACGGACGCATGTTCTTCGTTCGGCCCTCAGACATAGGATGGGTGGAAGCGTCGGCCAACTACGTGAGACTTCACGCGCGCGGCGAGTCGTACATCCTGCGCGAGAGCATGAAGCACATGGAGTCGCGTCTGCCAGGGCACGCCTTCGTTCGCATCCACCGTTCGGCCATCGTGAACCTCGACCATGTGCGCGAGTTGCAGCCGTGGTTCCACGGCGAGTACATCGTGATCCTGAACGACGGGACCAAGCTCACCGCCAGCCGCGCCTACGCTCCACGATTGCGCCAACTCATCGGTTGAGTCACGGACGGCGCCGGCCGTCCATCGCTCTCTTCGTCCCGTTGATCGCGCCCGAGAGCCGCTTCGTCCCGATCGCGTTGCCGGGCTGCGCACGCATCCAGATAGTACGAGCACTAACGTCGGATGCCTGAGCAGGCCGGTCGCCGTGGAGCCCACACCACCGCCGCGTCCGGTCGGCGCCAGCGTCCGCGATGCGAGGGTCCGTCGCACGGGGCTGGGAGGGGTCTATGCACGCCAACGTCCTGCTGGAGTATCGCACTCGCCCGGCGCCGTGGTCATCGCGCGCCGCGCCACGGCGCGCTCACGGGACGTTTCGCGTTTCCATCCACCACACGCGCCAATGCCCCGCCCCGGGCGTGGTGCGCCGTTGCGGGTCGAGACGCCAGCGACCTCTCCGGCACCCCTGCGCGAGCCACGCATTCCACCATCGACCAACCGCTGCTACTCGGAGGAATCATGCGACGTCGGTTGTTGGAACTGAGCGCCATTCTGGGCGCGTTCGCGCTTCTCGCGCCGAACGCGAGCGCCCAGCAAGAGGCGGTGATCACGGGACGAGTAACGAGTGACGCTGGCTCGCCACTCCCCAGCGCGAGTGTCTTCATCCAGGAGACTCGCGAGGGAACGCTGACTGGAAATGACGGGACGTACCGCCTCGTCGTGCCGGCCGCGCGCGTCACGGGACAGCAAGTCACGCTGTCTGTTCGACTGATCGGCTACCGGCAGGTTTCGGACACACTCGCCCTCACTGGCGGCCAGCACACCCAGAACTTCGTTCTGGAGGCCAACCCGCTCCGGCTGGGTGAGGTGATCGTCACCGGCCAGGGGCTCACCACCACGCGTGAGAAGCTCGGCAATGTGATCAACACCGTTGACTCATCGCTCATCCAGCGGAGCAATGAGACCAACATCGTGAATGCCATCGCGGGGAAGGCGCCCAACGTGGAGGTCACCTCGCAGTCGGGCGACCCGGGCTCCTCATCGTACATCAGAATCCGTGGACCCAAGACCATCACCGGCTCGGGGCAGCCGCTCTTCGTGGTGGATGGCGTCCCTATCGACAACTCCACGCTGTCCACGGAGGATGTCGCCGTAGCGGGTACCACGGCACCGAACCGTGCGTCGGATATCAACCCCGATGACATCGCGTCGATCGACATCCTCAAGGGTGCCGCGGCCGCGGCCATCTACGGCGCGCGCGCCGGGCAGGGTGTGGTACTCATCACCACCAAGCACGGCCATTCCGGCCCCACGCGCTACTCGCTGCGCTCGAGCTATTCATTCGACGAAGTGAGCAACGGGATTCCACTTCAACGCAAGTTCGGACTGGGCACGGGAGGCGAGACCCCCACGTGCAACGCGAACAACCCGGGTGCGGGACTCGATTGCCGCGCGGGCTCCACCACGAGCTTCGGCCCCGAGCTGGCCCCCGGAACTCCCACATTCGACCACTTCGACGAGCTGTTCGATACCGGCCACACGTGGGACAACAACATCTCGATCTCGGGCGGTAACGACCGCACTCTCTTCTTCCTCTCGGGTGGTCGCACGAATACCGACGGCGATCTGGTAGGCCCGAACAACACATACGACAAGACCACCGCACGGCTCAACGCCTCGCACCAGGTGTTCGACAACCTGAAGGCTGGGCTCGACGTCTCGTACGTGGACACGCGCGGGAACTTCATCCAGCAGGGCTCCAACGTCGATGGCCTCCTGCTCGGCTCCCTGCGCACTCCACCGGATTTCGACAACCGGGAATTTCTCGACCCGACGACGGGGCTGCATCGCTCTTACAGATTTCCGTTCCCATCGCTCGCCTCGACCACCACGAGCCGCGGGTACGACAACCCGTTCTTCGTCCTGAACGAGGCGGAGAACAACAGCCAGCTGTCCCGCACCTACGGGAATGTGAATCTGTCGTACGATCCGTTCGACTGGCTGAACTTCAGGGAGACCTTCGGCGCCGACTACTACACAGACCAGCGTCTCGAAGGCTTCCCTCTCACGAGCTCCGGACAACCGAGCGGCCAGGTCTTCCGTACTGACTTCACTAACTACCAGCTCGATCAGAACCTGACGGCCACCGCCTCGCATACGTTCAGTCCCAACTTCGCGGGCTCGCTCACCCTGGGGCAGAACGTCAACTCGCGCAAATTCCAGCGCCTGCGCGTCCAGGGGATCACCCTGGTGGCCCCGCAACCGTTCAACCTGCTGAACACCATCAACTGGACTCCTAACGACTCCCAGATCGTGGTGCACAGCGAGTCGTACTTTGCCCAGGCGACCGCGGATCTGTTCGACCAATTGTACCTCACCGCGGCCATCCGTAACGACGGCTTCTCCACGTTCGGCACCAGCTCGCGCCGGCACTGGTTCCCCAAGGCCAGCGCGGCCTGGACGTTCATCAACAACACCGAGGCCGAACCGGGGCCGCTCTCGTTCGCGAAGGTACGCTTCGCCTACGGTGAGACCGGAAGCGAGCCGCCCGCGTATTCCACCGACCAGGTATTCCTGGTGGGCCAGTTCATCCTGGACGCCGGCTGGGGGAGTCAGCTCTTCCAGAACCAGAACGGGCAGGGCGGAGTGGTACAGGGCTTCACCAAGGCACAGCCGAACCTGGGGCCCGAGCGCACCAAGGAGTTTGAGACAGGACTCGATCTGGGATTCTTCGGCGCGCGGGCAGACGCATCGGTTACTCTCTACAACGACCGGACCGAGGGCGTGATCTTCCTCGCCCCACTGGCGAACTCCACCGGCTTCGTGAACCAGGCCCAGAACGCGGGAACCATCCGCAACCGCGGCGTGGAGGTGGCCCTCAACGTGAGGCCCATCATGCAGCCCGACCTCACCTGGGAGCTGGGCGTGCAGTGGGCACGGAACCAGAATCAGGTACTCGACCTCAGTGGTCAGCAGTTCGTAGATCTCACCCTTGTCGGTTACTTCACCGGAACCGTGGCCACGGCATGGGAGGGCTCGGGCCTGGGCGTGCTGCGCGGCTCCGATTTCGCGCGCTGCGGACGCGGCCTGGTGATCGAGGGCGTGAACATCGACCAGGGCTGCGGCAATGCTCCCCGGAACGCCCTCTACATCAACGAGCAGGGATTCCCGATCCTCGACCCCACGAACCGCGTGATCGCCGATGGGAACCCCAAGTGGACCGGTAGCCTCAGAACGGCGCTCACCTGGCGTAAGATCCGGGTCTCCGGGCTGCTCGACGTGAAGCATGGCGGGGACATCTGGAACGGCACCAGGGGCGCCCTCTATTCCTTCGGTACCCACAGGGATACGGAAGCGCGTAACGTCACGCGCACGTTCGGATCGGACTTCTTCCCCGGTGATGTCGGGGGACCCGGCGCAGGCGTGCCGGTCACCATCGATGAGAACTGGTACGCCGACATCGGCGGCGGGTTCGGCCCCGTACCCGCGCAGTTCATCGAGGACGGGAGCTTCGTCAAGCTCCGCGAGATCTCGCTGGCGTACACCTTCGATCAGCCGTGGGTTACGCGCAATCTCGGTCTCTCCAGCGTCGACCTCCGGGTGGCGGGACGCAACCTGCACACCTGGACCGACTACACGGGAATCGATCCTGAAAGCAACCTCGGCGGAGCACAGGTGCTCATCCAGGGGATCGATTACTTCAACAACCCGCAGACGCGCTCGTTCGTGATCTCGCTGGGTCTGAACCGCTAACCCGAGACGAGACCGAGACCATGTCAAATAAATACAAGAAGCTCGCGCTGAGTGCGCTGCTGCCGGCGATGCTGCTGGCCGGCTGTAGCGACTGGCTCACGTCGCCGAAGGCCGCCAACGACCCGAACAACCCGATCACGGCGGGTCGTGATCAGCTCCTGGTCACCACGGAGACTGGTCAGACGGTCGTCCAGACAGGCGACCTGGCCCGCCTGCTGAGCATGTGGGTGCAATCGATGGCGGGTACCGAACGACAGTACAGCTTGCTGGACAACTACCAGTTCGACGAGGACGCATTCAGCCCCGACTGGGCCCTGACGTACACCGGAGGCGGACTCGTCGACCTCCGCACCATGCAGTCGCAGGCGCTCGAGGCGGGCGATACGCTCTACGCCGGAATCGGCAAGGTGCTGGAGGCGCTCACTATGGGCACGGCCGCGGATGTCTGGGGCGACATACCCTACTCGCAGGCTGTGTCCGACACCACCCTGCAACCAGCGCTGGATCCCCAGCAGGATGTCTACGCCGCGATACAGGCGCGGCTCGATACGGCGATCATTTACATGCAGTGCGCCGCCTCCACTTGCGTCGGACCGACGAGTGCGGATCTCTTCTACGGCGGCGATGTGGCTGCGTGGACGGAGCTAGCCCACACTCTCAAGGCCCGCTACTACATGCACGTGGCGGAGCGAGACCCCGGCGCGTACGCCCTGGCGCTCGCGCAGACCGATTCCGGGATCTCCACGCCCGACAATGATCTTCGCTCGTACCACAGCACCGACCCCAACGAGTGGAACCTCTGGTACCAGTTCATGGTGATCCAGCGGGCAGGCTACACATCGGCGGGGGCGTTCATGGTGAACTTGCTGAAGAGCACGAATGACCCACGGCTGGAGCAGTACTATGCGCCGAACTCCCAGGGTGAAATCGTGGGAGTCCCGCCGGGCGGAGGGACGGCGGAAGCGTCGAGCGTGAGCGACGTGCGACTGGCGCAGGACTTCCGGCAGCCGATGGTCACCTTCGCCGAGAACCAGTTGATAAGAGCCGAGGCTGCGCTCAACGGTGGCGATGCCGGAACGGCAGTCGCGGCCTACAACGCCGAACGGACGGCGGCGGGAGTGCCCACTGCGGGGAGCGTCACACTCGAGGACATCATCACGGAGAAGTACATAGCGCTCTTCCAGCAGCTAGAGCCGTGGAACGACTACAAACGCACGTGTCTTCCCGACATCACGCCGGCGCAACCGAGAGGCGTGCCCGGCCGACTACTGTATCCTCTATCCGCGGAGCGTAACGCCAATCCGAACATTCCGGCGCCGAGCAGCCAGCCGGTGAGGAACTGGAACGATCCGAACCCGTGCCCGTGAGCTACGAGGTTCAGGGGGCAGAGTTCAGGATTCAGGGAACGGCTCGTGGGGGGAGATCCATCCCCCGAGGTAGTTCCTGATCCCCGATCCCCGCAGTTCCCGTCAGGTGTTGAATTGTGAAT
>DATCXG010000013.1:0-8493 GCA_036565945.1 Gemmatimonadaceae bacterium | reverse complement strand
GGCCCGGTACAGCGCGAAGTCGGGCCCCTCGTGCCCGCCCAGAAGTGTGGCTACCGACACGCCGCAGGCCTGCCCCAGGATGTCCCAGCAGGCGATGTCGATGGCTGACTTCACGTACGGGTGACCGCGCATCGCCGCGTCCATACGTCGGCCGAGCACCTCGAGCTCGCGCGGGTCGGCGCCCAGGATCCGCGGGGCGAGCTCGGCGATTCCCGTCCGCGCGCCGCGTGCGTAGGCGGGGAGGTAGGCGGGTCCGAGTGGGCAGACCTCGCCGTAGCCGATCAGGCCGGCGTCGGTCTCGACGGCGACGACGGTGGAGTCGAAGACGCTGACGGCATTACCGCCGGACCACTTGTAGCTGCCTTCATGGAGCGGGAGGTCGATCTGGTAAGCCCGGACGCCCGTGATGATCATCTGGAAAATGTATCCAATATCCCAGCTTCCGCCAGAAGTACGATGCGGGGCGCGATTTTCAACTCGATGCTCTCCGCCAGATGGCGGTGGACGGACGAGCGACTTTCCTGCTTCGATGGCCGCTGGTCTTGCGCCATGGCCGCGGCGCGGTATTGTCTGCTCATGGTCAAACCCAAGACATCACCCCAGGCCAGCCAGCGGTCTCCCCGTGCACCGCAGCACGCCTCCGCGGCGGTCGCGCCGCTCGCCCGCAAGACGTTGGGTACCGCGACGCTCGAGGCGATCCGTCACGGCATTCTCGACGGAACGTACGCCGAGGGCGCGCAGCTGCGCCAGGATGCCCTGGCTGTCGAGCTCGGGGTCAGCAGGATCCCGGTGCGTGAGGCCCTTCGTCAGCTCGAGTCCGAGGGACTCGCGACCTTCACCCCGCACCACGGCGCCGTCGTATCGAGCTTCTCGATCGCCGAGATCGAGGAGCTGTTCGAGCTCCGGGCGATGATCGAGACCGATCTCATCCGGCGTTCGGTGCCGCGCCTCACCAACGAGGATCTCAAACAGGCGGCCGGGATCCTGGATGCCTACGAGGAGGCGCTCTCGAGCGGTGACGTGGGTGCCTGGGGGGAGCTCAACTGGCGATTCCACTCCATGCTCTATGCGCCGGCACAGCGGGCTCTGACGATGCGGGTGGTGGAGACGCTGCATCACCACGCCGATCGCTACGCGCGCATGCAGCTCGCGTTGACGCACGGCGAATTGCGCGCGAAGGCTGAGCACCGGGCGATAATTGCTGCCTGCCGGAAGGGGAACGTGCGTGACGCCGCGAAGCTCATGCGGGAGCACATCCTGGGTGCGGGCCAGTCGCTGGTGCGGTTCCTCGGTGAGCTCCGGGAGTCGCAGAGTGGCAGGGCGGTGCCGCAGGGCAGTGCTCCGGCGAATCGCCGTGGGCGGTCGCGCCGGAAGTCCGAGGGGAACGGCACCTGATTCACCAGTCCGTCTGAGGTGTCGGGCATTCCTGCGCCGTCGCGACAGACCAATCCGAACGTGCCGGACGATCCGGTGCGGAACTGGAACGATCCAGAGAGCTGCGGGGGGGTCTGATGGTGGTCCGTGGCTGATGCACGAGGGACCCGGTTGTGTAGCCGGGTCCCTCGTGCATCGGCGCCCCGGGCGCGTCCATTTGCGTTGCGCCGTATCGTTGGATATAATATCCGGACGAGGTACCGCCCACCCAGAGCTCACCGCTGCCAGTGAGCCGCACCCCAGGCAGCGCAACACATCATGCGCGCAGCCATCGTCGACATGGAGAACGTGATGAGAAATCGGCTCTCGATGCTCGCGCTGGGCCTGGTTGCCGCGAGCGCGCCACTGACGGCGCAACCTGTCATCACGGATGCGTTCCCACCCGGGGAATTCGCCGCGCGCCGCGCGCAAGTGATGACCCGGCTGGGCGACGCCGTCGCCATTCTGCAGGGAACCACGGAACGCCCCGGCGAACAGCCGCTCCGCCAGAGCAATCAGTTCTTCTACCTCACTGGCGTCGTGGAACCGCGGGCCATCGTCGTCATCGATGGGCGCACGAAGCAGTCCACGCTCTTCCTGCAGCCGCACAGCGAGCGCCGCGTGAAGGTGATGTTCGGCCCCCTGCTCCAGCCCGGCGACTCGGCGGCCCGAGCGACGGGGATCGAAGCGGTGATGACGCGCGATGAATTCGCCAACACGATGGCGCGGATCGCGCACGACGGCCGCGCGATCTATACGCCCTTCCGACCGGAGGTCCTTGGCAGCGCCTCATCGAGTGACGTTGTCGGCCTGGCGAGAGCCACCCGGAACGACCCATGGGATGGGCGGATCTCGCGAGTAGAAGCGTTCAGGCAGAAGCTTCAGGAGGCCGCCCCCGGCTCCGAGATCAGGGACCTCGATCCGGTCCTCGACACCCTGCGAGGGATCAAGAGCCCGCGGGAGATCGCCGTGATCCGTGAGGCCACGAGGATCACCGGACTCGGTATCATGGAGGCCATGCGCGACGCCAGGCCGGGAATGTTCGAGTACGAGCTCCAGGCGGACGCCGAGTTCGTCTTCAAGAAATACGGCGCGTACGGCCCGGCCTACTTCGCGCTCGTTGCCACCGGGACCAACACGTTCTACACCCACTATCACAAGAACACGGCTCGGCTCGAAGCCGGTGACCTCGTGCAGTTCGACTACGCCCCAGACTTCAAGTATTACACGTCCGACGTCACCCGCGTCTTCCCCGCCAACGGCAAGTTCACTCCGCGGCAGCGCGAGCTCTACACGATCTACCTGCGCCTCTACCAGGCGCTGATGACGTCCATCAGAGTGCACGCCACGCCGCGCGACATCATCAGGGACGCCGTGGTCAAGATGGACGCGGTCATGGCTTCATACCACTTCACCGACTCGAGGATAGAGGGCGCCGCGACGAGCTTCGTCGAACGCTATCGGAAGAGCACCGCCAACGGCCTCGGACATACCCTGGGCATGGAGGTGCACGACGTCAGGCTTCCCACCACGACGCTCGAACCCGGTGAGATCTTCACCATCGAGCCGCAGTTGACCATCCCCGAAGAGCACATCGGCGTCCGACTCGAGGACGTCATCCTCATCACCGACAGCGGATACGAGAATCTGTCGGCATTCGTGCCGATCGAGATCGAGGACATCGAGAAGCTGATGGCCCAGCCCGGACTGAGCGATTCGCAGTTGACGGGCGCATCCACCGCGCGCGGGCGTTGACAGTATGAATGACGGGGGTGGCGCCCGCGGTCACGCGCCATTCCTCGACCGAACGTCCGGCTGACCGGAACGTCTTCGCGATGGGTTGCGCCATGTCCCATGTTCCTTCATGATCACGCATGAGGCTGTCTCCATGGGTTGCAGTCCAGGCTACACATCGGATATTTTATACACATAACAATGCCCCGATCATCATCGCGTTCGGCGTCCGCACGCGCCGCTGTCACTGAGTCACCGCCGGCCGAAGCCAGACCAGTGGTCCGGATGACCCTGACCGCTGCTACGGTAGACGCCATCCGCGAACGTATCCTCAACCGGACTTACGCCGAGGGCGAGCAGCTCCGCCAGGACGAACTGGCCACCACCCTCGGCGTCAGCCGCATTCCGGTCCGCGAGGCGCTCCGCCAGCTCGAGGCCGAAGGGCTCGTCACCTTCAGTCCGCACCGGGGCGCCGTCGTCTCCAGTCTCTCCATTGCGGAGATCGAGGAGCTCTTCGCCCTGCGCGCCATGCTCGAGAGCGATCTGCTCCGACGCGCGGTGCCACTACTCACCCAGGAGGACTTCGATCGCGCAGAGGAAATTCTCGATGAGTACGAGGCTGCGTTCGACCGGGGCGATGTAGCGGCCTGGGGCGACCTGAACTGGCAGCTCCATTCAACCCTCTATGCGGCGGCCGGTAGGCCGGTCACGATGGGCGTCGTGGAAAGGCTGCACCTCCACTCCAACCGCTATGCGCGGATGCAACTAGCTCTCACGCACGGCGAGTCGCAGGCGCATGGCGAGCATCGCGCGATCTTCGCCGCCGTACGCGAACGGGATGTGGACCGCGCATGCAAGCTTCTCGGCACTCATATCCTTGGCGCCGGACGGTCGCTGACCCGCTTCCTCCGCGGCGAGCGCGGAGTGGTGGCCGGCACCGGGAACTCGGGCCGCGATGAGGGCGCAAGCTCCGTCCGCGGTGAACATCATATCTGATACCTCCAATACACACGCCCTGATGGCTTCTTCTCCGCCGCTCCTCCAGAATTTTGTAGCCGGTGCCTTCCGCGCCTCGGAATCGCAATCCACGATCCCCGATGTCAATCCGTCCGATGCCTCGGATGTGATCGCCCTCGTGCCCGAGGGATCGGCTGGCGATGCGCGCACGGCGGTCGAGGCTGCGGCCAGCGCGCTTCCGGCCTGGCGCTCCCTCACCGGACCAGCGCGCGCCGAGCACCTGCACCGTTGGGCCGCAGCCATCTCCGCGCGCGCCGAGGAGCTCGCCCAGGCGATGTCTCGCGAGGTGGGGAAGCCGATTGGCGAATCGCGCGGCGAGGTGGGGCGCTGTGTGGTGATCCTCCGCTATTACGCCGGCGAGGCTGTGCGCGCGGTGGGCGAGGTCATACCGGCACAGTTACCGGGCGCGCTGCAGTTCACGCTGCGGGAGCCGCTCGGAGTGGTGGCGCTCGTCACGCCGTGGAATTTTCCTCTGGCCATCCCGCTATGGAAGGCCGCGCCGGCGCTCGCGTTCGGCAATACCGTCGTACTCAAACCATCCGAGATGTCGTCGAACGTGGCGACGCTGCTGGCTGAGACGGCCGCCACCGCGGGGATCCCGGCGGGGGTGTTCAACGTGGTGCTGGGCTCCGGCTCGGCGGTGGGCACGCCTCTCCTGCACGCCGAGGATGTGCGTGGAATCAGCTTCACCGGATCGTCGACCGTGGGCGCCCTGGTGGCCAGGATCGCGACCGAACGGAATGTCCGCTACCAGACGGAGATGGGGGGCAAGAACGTGGTGATCGTAGCCCCCGATGCGGACCTCGATGCGGCCGCGGCACTCACCGCTGCTGGCGCCATGCGCTATGCCGGTCAGAAGTGTACGGCCACGAGTCGTGTGGTGGTGGACAGACGGGTGGAGAACGACTTTCTCGCCCGGCTGCGCGAGCGCGTGGAGGCGCTGCCGCTGGGGCCAGTCAGTGATGCCCAGGCGGCTGTGGGACCGCTCATCAGCCAGACGTCGCACGATGCGATCACGCGCGCACTCGCCGAGGCATCGCCCGAGCGGTTGTTCGGCGGCGTGCTGCCCGACGACGACCGGTTCGCGCGCGGCTTCTTCTTCGCGCCGCTCGTGATCAGACTCGCCGATGCGGACGGCCCTCTCGCACAGCGGGAGCTGTTTGGTCCGGTACTGGCCACACTGGTGGCAGACGACCTCGACCACGCCATCGACCTCGCCAACAGAACGCGGTACGGATTGAGCGCATCGTTGTTCACGCGCGATGTACGCGCGGCGCTCGGCTACGTGAACCGCATACATGTGGGTCTCGTGCGCGTGAACGGCGATACCACCGGGGTGGACCCGCACGCACCATTTGGCGGGATGAAGGGATCGAGCTCTGGAAGCCGCGAGCAGGGCCCGGCTGCGCGCGAGTTCTACACCGAGACGAAGACCGTCCAGATCAATCCATGAATCCCGTTTTCTCGAACATCGGACACCGCTTCTCGCTGTGTCGCTCCTGCTTCATGAACCTCGAACCCACCATCTCATAATATGCGGCCACAGGATTGGCGCGGCGTGTTCCCCGCGATCACGACACCATTTCGCGAAGATCTCTCGGTAGACCACGACTGTCTGGGCGAACACGTGAGATGGCTGATCGAGCATGGCTCGAACGGCATCGTGCCGCTCGGCTCGCTCGGTGAGAGCGCCACACTCTCCTTCGATGAGAAGGTCGAGGTCCTCGCTACATGCCGGGCTGCCATGAAAGGCGGGCAGCCACTGGTGGCCGGAATCTCCGCGCTGAGCACTCGTGAGGCGGTGGAGCTGGCGAAGGCGGCGCAGCGCGTGGGTTGTGATGGCCTCATGGTGCTGCCGCCGTACGTGTACCGGAGCGATTGGCGTGAGATGAAGGCGCATGTCGATGCGGTCATCACGGCCACGCCGCTCTCGTGCATGCTGTACAACAACCCGATCGCCTACGGCACCGATTTCCTCCCGCCGCAGATTGCCGAACTGTGCCTGCACGAGAACCTGCAGGCGGTGAAGGAGTCGAGTGGCGACATCCGACGGGTCGCTGCCATCCGCGCGCTGATCGGCGACCGCCTGGCGATCTTCATCGGGGTAGACGATCTGATAGTGGAGGGATTGAGCGCGGGCGCCGTGGGCTGGGTCGCCGGCCTGGTGAACGCCCTCCCCGACGAGTCGGTGCGGCTGTTCAATCTGGCGCGCGAGGGCGGCGCTGCCTCGGCGCGTGAACTGTACGAGTGGTTCCTCCCGCTGCTCCGGCTCGACATCGGCCCCAAGTTCGTTCAGCTCATCAAGCTCGTTCAACACGAAGTCGGGCGCGGGAGCGCCGCCGTACGTCCGCCTCGCATGCAGGTGGAGGGCGACGAGTTGGAGCAGGTGTTGGCGCTCATTCGCGAGCGCCTCGCAATGGTGCCAGAGGCGTAACGTGGCCCCCTCTCCATTGGAGATCCGCTCGGTCGACATAGTCGACTCGCACACCGAGGGGGAGCCCACGCGGGTGGTGATATCGGGCTGGCCGGAGCCGGCTGGCGATACCATGATCGCGCGGCGCGAGACTCTGCACCGCGAGTACGACGCGCTGCGTCGCGGCGTGGTGCGTGAGCCGCGAGGGCACGATGCCATTGTGGGCGCTCTTCTCACGCGCCCGGTTACCAGTGGCGCGCTCGCCGGCGTGATCTTCTTCAACGATGTGGGCTACCTCGGGATGTGCGGCCATGGCCTCATCGGGGTAGTGCGGACGCTCGAGTTTCTGGGCCGCATCAGCCCGGGCCCCGTGTGCCTCGACACGCCCGCTGGCACCGTGCACGCCGAACTGGCCGCCGATGGTTCGGTGACCGTGGAGAACGTACCGGCCTTCCTGCACCTCACCGATGTGGAAGTGGATGTGCCTGGTGTGGGCCGCGTGCGTGGTGACGTGGCCTATGGCGGGAACTGGTTCTTCCTCACCGAGCTGCCGGGACCGTCTCTGGACCTCGCGAATGTCGTCGATCTGACGCGCGTCACCACCGCCATCCGCGATGCGCTCCGCGCGCAGGGTGTCACTGGGACCGACGGTGCGGTGGTGGACCACGTGGAGCTGTATGCACCACCGCGGCGCGCGGATGCCGATTCCCGCAACTTCGTCCTCTGCCCCGGTGCCGCGTACGACAGGTCGCCGTGCGGTACGGGCACGTCGGCCAAGATGGCCGCGCTTCACACGCGCGGTAAGCTGACCACGGGCCGGCTGTGGCGCCAGGAGAGCATCACGGGTAGCATGTTCACGGCGTGGTTGGAGGAGCGCGATGGCGTTCTCGTGCCATTCATCCGCGGTCGCGCTCACGTGACATCCAGGGCCACCCTCTTCTTCGACCTGGGCGACCCCTTCCGCTTCAGCTTCCCGGAGAAGTGATGCCATCCCGCCGTCCCGATGTGGTGGTGGTTGGCGCGGGCATGGTCGGTGCCGCGTGCACGCTCGCCCTCACGCGCGAGGGGCTGAGGGTACTTCTGATCGATGCCGACTTCGCGGGCGGCGGAAGTAGCTCGGCGGCAATGGGGCACATCGTGGTGATGGACGACTCCGAGGCGGAGTTGCTACTCACCGCGTACTCCCGGCGTCTCTGGGCGGAGATGTCCGACGAGCTCCCGGCCGACTGCGAGGACGAGCGGCGCGGTACTCTCTGGATCGCGTCCACTCCAGAGGAGCTGGACGTCGCTCGCAAGAAGCTGGATCGCTATGCGATTCATGGGATCGCAGCGTCGGTGGTGGACGAGAAGGGGCTTGCCGAGCTGGAGCCGCACCTCCGGCCAGGGCTCGCCGGAGCGCTCCACGTGCCCGATGACTGCGTACTCTACCCGCCCGCGACGGCGCGGCACATCGTCGCCCGTGCCCGCGCGCTCGGCGCCGAGGTGATCGAACGGTGCGCGGCCGAGGCGATCGATGGTCACTCCGTACGCATGCGCGAGCGCGGCGGCGCATCGTTCGTGGTCTCCGCTGGCGCGGTGGTGAACGCGGCCGGGATCGACGCTCCCCGGCTCACGCCGGGCCTGCCCATAGTTCCACGCAAGGGGCATCTCCTCATCACCGATCGGTATCCCGGGCTCTGTAACTCCCAGCTCGTCGAGCTCGGCTACCTGGACACCGCCCACACCATGGGTGGCGCCTCGGTAGCGTTCAACGTGCAGCCGCGAGCCACCGGCCAGCTTCTCATTGGCTCGTCGCGCGAACTGGTGGGACGCCAACGCAACGTCAACCGCGACCTGCTCGCCGATATGCTGCGGCGCGCTATAGAATTCGTACCGGCGCTCGCGCGGTGCTCGGCGACTCGCGCGTGGACCGGCTT
>DATCXG010000455.1:0-4173 GCA_036565945.1 Gemmatimonadaceae bacterium | reverse complement strand
CCGAGCGGACGGGGAGATCGGGTCCCCTCGACTCATGAGCGCGAGTTGTGCAGTGGTTGGCTCGATGCCGAGCTGCGGATCATCCGGCCGGCTCTGCTGATTCCCGTGGGGCGGCTGGCCGTAGATCGATTCCTCGGCGTTGGGAAGCTGAATGAGTTAGTGGGGAAGCGGCACCCGGTGCGGCACGCAGGTGGTGAGTCGGTCGCCATTCCGCTGCCGCATCCATCGGGGGCGAGCAGCTGGGTGAACGACCCCCAGCATCGCGCCCTGCTCGACCGTGCGCTGGAGCTGTTGGGCGAGGAGCTTCGAGCGCTGGGCGTAGGCTCCGGGCCTCGAGGGCCTCGAGAACGCCTGGTGCAGAGCGCCTGATGCGATCGCTCGTTCTGGTTCTGTCGTTGTGGGCGCCGGGTGGCGGCGGAGGAGGGGACTCCTGGCTGTCGGCTGACAAGATGAAGCACTTTTTCATCTCGGCGTTCATACAGAGCGTGAGCTACTCCGTGCTGCGGACCGCGCACGTGTCGAACGATGGGGCTTTGGTGGGAGCGTCCGCGATGACGCTGGTGGTGGGAGTGGGCAAGGAGATACACGATGAGCGAGCGGGGGAGCGCTTCAGTGTGCGCGACCTGGCGTGGGATGCCGCGGGGGCTGGCGCTGCGGCGGCGCTGCTGTCGCGAACGAGATGAGGTGCGTCGTGCGCGATGAGTGTTCCGCGCGCCCACGAGGCCGACTCCGTGGCGCACCCTATTGGGGACGCGTGGCTCGCCGTATATTCACGGGGCCGCACGGCGAGATCTCGCGTAACCTCCATGAAACCCGAGGCCCAACTTGAGCGATCCCGTGAGCACCTCAGCAAGTAATCTCGAAGCGACCGCGGAGCGCCGGTCGAACGATGTTCTGCGCGCCCTGGTGACCGAGATGTTGGACCGCGTGCGCCAGCTCAACCGCCACGCCACCGCGTGGACCACCGGTGAGCGCGCGCAGGCTGAATCGGAGCTCGAATCCATCATGCGGCGTGTGCGAAGCGAGGCGGTCCACACGCACGACGATGGATAGATAGCGGCAGGCGTCCGCGACGAAGGAGATGAATCAATGAAAGCGCGCACGAAATTCCTGATCGGTGGTGCTCTGGTGCTGATCACCTCTGGCTACCTGATGGCTACATCGATCGAGGAGACGGGGACGTACTATCTCACTCCCACCGAGCTCGCCACCAAGGTCCAGGCAGACCCATCGTTCTATGGGACGGGGGTGAAAGTGGGGGCGCGCGTGGTGCCGGGCTCGATAGTGCGTGCCCCGGGCGGCCGCTCGATGAAGTTCGAGGTGACCGATGGCGCGAAGACCTTCCCGGTGAGCTATCGCGGCATTGCGCCGGACACGTTCACGGATGGGGTTGACGTCGTGGTCGAAGGTCGCATGGACCGGGATGGCACCTTCGCCGCTACCACGGTGCTGGCGAAGTGCGCGTCCCGCTATGAGAACGCACCCGAGAAGTACCAGGGTACACCGGGCTACAAGAGCCCAGCCACTACTGCGGCACGGACATGATCCTCATCGGTGAGCTCTCGCTCTGGGTGGCGCTCCTCATGGCCGCCTGGGCGGCCACCGCGGGATTCGCCGGCGCCTACACCCACCGTCGAGAGCTGATCGCGAGCGCACAGCGCGCGCTGTACGCCATGTGCGGCTTCGTGGTCCTCGCCGCGATCGGGTTGTGGACGGCGCTGCTCAGGTCGGACTTCTCCCTCGAGTTCGTCGCCTCGTACACGAGCGCCAACCTCCCCGCGATCTACAAGTTCACCGCGTTCTGGGGTGGCCAGGCTGGCTCGCTCCTCTTCTGGGTGCTGATCCTTTCCATCTTCACGGCGATCGCCGTGTACACGGGGCGGAACAGTAACCGCGAGCTCATGCCCTGGGTGGTTCCGACATTGGCCGTGATCGGGCTCTTTTTCACGATGACCATCGTCTTCGGCGCCAACCCGTACGAGAGGCTCGGCTGGATCCCGGCCGATGGTCGTGGGATGAACCCGCAGCTTCAGAACCCGGGAATGGCGATCCACCCGCCCAATCTCTATCTGGGCTACATCGCCACCTCCATCCCCTTTGCCTACGCAGTGGGCGCGCTCATAACCCGCCGGCTCGACAACGAGTGGCTCACCTCGGTGCGCCGGTGGGTGCTGATCAGCTGGTTTTTCAACACGATCGGAATCGTGCTCGGGATGTGGTGGGCCTACGTGGAGCTCGGCTGGGGCGGCTACTGGGCCTGGGATCCGGTGGAGAACGCCTCCTTCCTCCCGTGGCTCATCAACACCGCCTTCCTGCACTCGATAATGGTGCAGGAGAAGAGGGGGATGCTGCGCAAGTGGAACGTGACGCTCGTCGTCTCGGCGTTCCTGCTCGCGATACTCGGAACGTTCATAACGCGGAGCGGCGTGATCTCCAGCGTCCACGCCTTCGCGCAGTCGTCTGTGGGTTACTGGTTCCTCGGCTTCCTGGTCCTCTCGATAGCGGTGACGGCCTGGCTCGTCACTACGCGCCTCGACGACCTCAAGACGCAGGCCGAGCTGGAGAGCATGGTAAGTCGCGAGGCGAGCTTCCTCTTCAACAACCTGCTCCTGGTGGGAATCGCCTTCTCCGTGCTCTGGGGGACGCTCTTTCCCATCCTGAGCGAGGCGGTGCGCGGGACGAAGATCACGGTGGGTCCGCCCTTCTTCAATCAGGTGAATGTCCCGCTCGGGCTGGCGCTGCTGGCGCTCACCGGGATAGGACCGCTCATCGCCTGGCGCCGTGCTTCGGTGGCGAACCTTAAGCGGCAGTTCACCGGGCCAGTCGTCATCGGGCTCGTGGCTGGGATGCTCCTGGTAGCGCTCGGGATGCGCGACGTCTACGCCGTGATCGCCTACACGCTCGCGGCGTTCGTGCTGGGCACCATCGTTCAGGAGTTCTACAAGGGCACGCGCGCGCGGCACCGCATGTACAGCGAGAACTACGCGATGGCCTTCCTGCGGCTCATCGGCCGCAACCGGCGGCGCTACGGCGGGTACATCGTGCACGTGGGGATCGTGGTGCTCTTCGCCGCCTTCGCCGGACTGGCGTTCAAGGAGGAGTTCGACATCACGCTGAAGGGTGGCCAGAAGTACGAGGCCACCGACCCGTACGGCAACCGCTGGAGCTTCACCAGCCAGGGGGTGTCGCAGTACGAGCAGCTCAACCGGCAGACCACCGCCGTGCTCCTCGAAGCCACGCGCAATGGCAAGCCGGCCGGCGTCATCAAGACCGAGAAGCGGCAGTACGTGGATAGCAACGGGAATCCCACCTTCCAGCCGTCCACCGAGGTCGGGATAAAGAGTAGCCTGCGGCAGGATGTCTATGTGGTGCTCGCCGGCGTGACGGGCGAGGATACCGCCGAGCTGCGCGTGACCTTCAACCCGCTCGTCTGGTGGGTGTGGTACGGTGGGATGATCATGGCCTTCGGAGGCCTCATCGTGATGTGGCCCCAGGCCGAGCGGCGGAAGAAACAGGCCGGCTACGAGGCAGTGTTGGAGCCCGCTACAGTGGGCGCCGGAGGACCGGTAGGATCGTGAAGCGCAGGGAATTTCTGAGAGTGATGGCAACCGGCGCCGCGTCGGCGGCGCTGCCGGGCGTGCTCGGCGCTCAACAGGCGAACACCGGCGCGGCCAACGTGCCGATGAACGAGCAGAAGTACATGCCCGTGCGGCTGCCCGCGAAGTCATCCACGCCGTCGATGTCCACCGAGGCGTTGGATGAGCTCGAGCACCACATCCATTGCATGTGCGGCTGCAACCTAGATGTCTTCACCTGTCGCACCACCGACTTCACCTGTCCGGTGTCGCCCGCCATGCACCGCGACGTGATGTCGCTCGTTGCGGGCGGCCATAGCGCGCAGGAGATCATCGACGCGTTCGTGGGAGTCTATGGCGAGCGGGTGTTGATGGAGCCGAAGAAGACCGGCTTCAACCTCACAGGCTACCTGGCCCCATTCGTCGCGCTCGGTGGCGGCGCGGCGCTCATCGTAGCGCTCCTGCGGCGCTGGAAGCGTCCCGATACCGAGCTGGAGTCGGTGAAGCCGCTCCCCATCGAGGGCACTCCCGACGAGATGGCCAAGCTCGACGCACTCCTGCACAGAGACGACCGGTGAGCGCGCTCATCATCGGGACG
>DATCXG010000049.1:0-8187 GCA_036565945.1 Gemmatimonadaceae bacterium | reverse complement strand
GGTTCACGCCGTTGCAGTTCCCAAAGCAGTTGACGTTCTCCGTGTCTCCGTGCCTCCGTGGTTCACGCCGTTGCGGCGCTCTACCGGTCGGACTCCATCACCCCAGCAGGTGCGCTACCCAGCCGCCTACGTAGTAGCCTGCCACGGCGACGCCGAGTCCGACGACGAACATGTCGAAGCCGGAGCGGAAGATGCTGCGGCCGGTGAAGATCGAGCGAGCGGCGCCCACGAGGAAGTGCGAGAGCATCGCGACGATGAATGACACGAGGATTGCTGGCGTTCCCTTGAGGACGAAGAATGGGAATACGGGAATCAACGCCCCAACCGCTGTGGCGAGTCCGGTGACCCAGCCTTCGCGTAATGGCGAGGTGGTCTGCTCCCCGATCTTGAGCTCCTCCTGCACGTGCTCGTCGAGCATTCGCTGCGGGTCCGCCATCACCTCGGTGGCCAGTTTGTCGGCCGGCCCGCGGGCCATTCCCTTGGCTTCGTAGATCAGGGCTAGCTCATCGCGCTCCACTTCGGGCATGAGAGCAATCTCGGTGCGCTCCATGGCGATCTCGTGCTCGTACACTTCCTGCTCGCTCTTGGCCGCCAGGTAGCCGCTGGATCCCATCGACAGGGCGTCTGCTATGAGGCCCGCCACTCCGGCGAGCACGATGGTCTCGTGCTGCTGTGAAGCGGTGGCACCGAGCACGCCGGCCACGAGTCCGAAATTGGCGGTGAGCCCATCGTTGAAGCCGTACACCAGGTTGCGCAGGAAGCCACCGGATTCGGCCCGATGCCATGGCTCACTGCCGCGTCCGGCCATCTCGCCCAGCGTGCTCGCGTGGTCGGCCGACTCGCGCGCCAGCAGTAGGGCCTCGTCCTTACCCACGCCGTCCGACGGCATGGCGCGGTGCATGTTCAGGTAACCGCGCACCTCGCGCCCCTCTTCGGCCAGAAGAGTGGGGAGGAGGAAGCGTGGCCCGATGGTGCGGCCCAGGAATGCCAGGAGGCGGGCGCGACCGCTAGGCCGGAATGGGCGCGGAGGGCGGCCGCTGGCGGTGAGAATTCCGCCCCAGATCGTCACGTGACGGTCCTCGACCGCGGCCAGCCGCCTGTAGACGTCCTGCTTCTTCTCGTCGGGCTCGGAGTCCGCTAGCACGCGGTAGAGGAAGGCGGCGTCCGCCTCGTCCTGCCAGTGATGCTCGAAGAGATCGAGATCTCCGCCTGCGTGCCCGGTATCGGCTGTTGCTGACATAGCCTAATATCATCCCACCAGGATGTGCCGGGCAACCGCGCGGATACCCGGTGGGCTGATGTGATGCTCCTGGGGCCCTAGAACTCTATCTGCGCTCCGAGCTCCACCACACGGTTGGGCGGCAGGCCGAAGAACTCGGTTGCCGCTCGTGCGTTGCGCGACATGACGACGAACAACTTCTTCCGCCAACGTGCCATGGATGTCGAGCCCGTAGGGATGAGCTGCTCACGGCCCAGGTAGTATGACGTGTCGTTCGGCCGGACCACGATCCCTTCCGGCTCGCAGCACGCCAGCACCTCGCGCACTCTGGGCGTCTGCATGAAGCCGTAGGCTGCTATGATGCGCCAGAAGCCCTCGCCCAGCGGCTCCAACTTCACGCGCTCCGCCTGAGGAACCTCGGGGACATCCCGGGTGACGATCGAGAGAAGGATCACCTGCTCGTGGAGCACCTTGTTGTGCTTCAGGTGGTGCAGCAGTACGATCGGTGCGCCGCTGGTGTCAGAGGTGAGGAACACCGCCGTCCCTGGTACCCTGGACGGTTTCCGGCGCCGAACGTCTTCCAGGAAGAGATCCATGGGGAGGCTGGCACTGCGCAGCAGATCACGGAGTACCGAGCGACCTTTCTTCCAGGTGGTCATCAGGATGTAGATGACCAGCGCCACCACGATCGGGAACCAGCCACCAGACTCGATCTTCACGACGTTGGCGCTCAGGAAGGAGACGTCTATTATCACGTAGACCAGGAGGAACGCTCCTGCCTTGAGCTTGGACCACCCGAAGCGCTGCCGGACGACGAAGTTGAACAGGATGGTGGTGACGAACATCGTCCCCGTGACCGCGACGCCGTAGGCGGCGGCGAGGTTGTCCGCGGACTGGAAGCCCAGCACGAGCCCGATGCAGCCCACCATCAGTGCCGTGTTCACCTCGGGGATGTAGATCTGGCCCGCCTCCTCCTTGGAGGTGTGCCTCACGGTGATGCGTGGCGAGTAGCCGAGCTGCATTGCTGCCTGGGTGAGTGAAAACGCTCCAGAGATCAGCGCCTGCGACGCGATGATCGCGGCCATGGTGGCGAGAACCACCATGGGATAGAGCAACACCTCCGGCACGAGGCTGTAGAACGGATTGGCCGCCGCCGACGAGTCTCTCAGCAGCAATGCGCCCTGGCCGAAGTAGTTGAGGACGAGGGCCGGGAAGACACCTATGAACCAGGCCAGGCGGATTGGTTGCTTGCCGAAGTGTCCCATGTCGGCATAGAGCGCTTCGGCGCCCGTTACGACGAGCACTACCGCGCCCAGGATGAAGAAGCCGTGCCACCCGTTGTGCACGAAGAATTGCACTCCGTACCACGGGTTGATGGCCAGAAGGATTGCCGGTTCCCGCGCGATCTCGACCACGCCGAGTATGGCGATGGCAAGGAACCATACCAGCATCACCGGGCCGAACACATAGCCTATCCGGTTCGTGCCGTGTCGCTGGACCATGAATAGCAGGAACAGTATGGCCGCGCTGATCGACACCACCATGAAGGGGCTGATCGCCGGAGTCGCTACGCGTAGACCCTCGATGGCACTCAGCACGGTGATGGCGGGCGTGATGATCCCGTCACCGTACAGGAGTGCGGCGCCCAGGAGACCCAACGTGACCAGGATGGCTATCTTGGGTTTGCCGGTATCGCTGCCCAGCCGCTGCTGGATCAGCGCTAGGAGGGCGAGGACTCCGCCCTCGCCCCGGTTATCGGCCCGTAGGACATAGATGACGTATTTGACGCTCACGATCAGCGTGAGGGACCAGACGATGAGCGACAGGACGCCGTAGACATTCGCGACGGTGGGAGCCACGCCGGTACCCGGGCGGAAGCACTCCTTCATCGCGTACAGCACGCTCGTGCCGATGTCGCCGAATACCACCCCCAGCGCGGAGAGCGAGAGGGCGGCCAGCTTGCCGCCGTTGGGGAGTTCCTCTACGTAGGGCGGCTGGGAAGATGCCTGGGAGGTACCTGACGCTGGTGGCGTGGAGGTCTTGCTCCCAGCGGCCGGAGTGCCCACTCGAGCGGGTTCGGCGTTCATGGCTGGGTGTGCGGGGCCAGACGGCCCGTGCGGACTTCGCAAAGAGAGGCGATGGGCAGAGATAACGTGGCGACGCCATCAAAAAGGGGTCGCGGAGTGAATCCGCGACCCTCCATACTACTGCAAGTTAGCGGTTCCGCATCTGCCGTCCAGCTTTCGCCGGGTCGGGATTCGGATCACTTGCCGAGCTCTTCAATTTCCCGCGCAGCGCGCTCGAGCACTTCCTTGATGCGCTGGAGGCGCTCCGCATCGCGCGCGTAGCGAGGGGCCGTGGTGTACGTGGCGCGGCCGAGATCCTTGAAGGCATGGTTCACCTCCATCATGCCAGCACCGAAGAAGCTCGATCCGAATTCGGCGATCCGTTCAAAGATGTCGTCCACAGTGGAGCGGTGCTCGCCGAGGTAGTCCCTGCCTGCCTGGGTGATCTCGTAGATCCGTTTGGCGCCTCCGCCCTCTTCCTGCTTTGCGGTGGCATATCCCATCTCCTCGAGCATGGTGAGGGTGGGATATACAGTGCCCGGGCTTGGGGAGTAGGTGCCACCCGAGCGCTCCTCGAGCTCCTTGATGATCTCGTAGCCATGCCGTGGCTTGTCGGCGAGGAGTTGGAGGATGACGTACTTGAGATCCCCCTGGTCGAACATGCGTCCACCGCGGAAGTGACGGCGATGTCCGCCCCGTCCGGGCGGCGCGCCCCAGAACCAGCCCATGAAGCTGGGATCGAAACCAAACCCGGTCCCACGTCCGGCTCCGGCGCGGAACCCGCCGCATCTGCTTGAACCGAACATATTGCCCTCCTGAAGATAGTACTACGATATATCGCCCTGACTGAAGATATGACGTGTGATATATCGTGAGGCAAGCAGGACTGTAGTCGGGATGGTCTGGCTGAGTCCGCACGTGGCGATCACGCCAGTGCCGCCACTTCCTCGAGCGCGCGCTGCACGTACACGCGCACCATCTCCTTCCGCCAGCCGAGTGTGAAGTCGGTGTTGTCCATCGGCTTCGCTGGGCGGAAGGCGGCGTCGGCGGCCGCGCCGATGGTGACCGCGTCGAGTCGCTTGCCTACCACCGCCTGCGCTGCGGACGGGATCTCCATGGGGTACGATGCCACGGCGCCGAGCACGATCCGCGCGGAGTGCACCGTGCCATCCGCGGCGAGATCCACGCGCGCGGCGACACCGAGGACGGGGAAGTCGAACGAGCCGCGACGACGGAGTTTGTGGTAGGTGGCGCGCCACGAGCCGCATGGTGGGAGATGGTAGGCCACGAGCAGCTCGTCGGGCTCCTTCGTGAGGTAGCGCATCCCATCGTTGTTGTAGAGATCTGCCGCCGGGATACGACGCTCACCACGAGTGCTTGCCAGGGTCACCTCCGCGCCGATGGCCACCGCCACCGGCGCTCCATCCGATGATTGCACTGCCCAGCATCGCCGGCTCGACGGTGCCACCCAGCAGATGGCGCCGTCCTTCTTCATGCAGAAGTCGATGGCCTTACGCCACTCATACGTCTGGTCGTAGTAGTTGCAGCGCGTATCGAGCAGCAGGTTCCCGCCAATGGTGCCCATGTTGCGGAGCAGCGGCGTGGAGACGAGGGCGGCGGCGCGGGCTACCGAGGGATAATGCTCGGCGATGAGAGGGTGATGAGCCAGTCGAGTGAGCGTGACGCCGGATCCGATACGCATCCCCCTCTCCGGAGTACCCTCGATGGTGGCAAGCTCCGGGATCTTCGCCAGAGAGATCACGATGCGCGGAGTCTGCTGGCGGCGCTTCATGTTCGGGTAGAGGTCCGTGCCGCCGGCCACGAACGTCGCATCGTCGCCAACATCCGCGCGCGCGCCCAGGGCGTCCGCGATCGTGTGGGGCTCGACGAGATCGAAGCGTGGTAGTCTGAGCATCAGCGCGCTCCTCCCACTTCGCTGTGCGCGCGCTCGTCCAACTCGCGCCCGTTGCCACCCTGTGCCGGCGTGAGGATACGCGCGGGCTCCGGGAACTCATAGTCCGGCACGCGCGCTGGGCCGTGGCGGCCCGCCTTGCCCTTGATCTTGTCCTTGAGTGCGTGGAGTACCGCCTGCGGCGAGCAGGGTATCTCGTCCACGCGCACGCCAACCGCGTCGTACACAGCGTTCACCACCGCTGGCGGGATGGGAAGCAGCGGGCCCTGACCAACCTCCTTCGCGCCGAACGGGCCCTCCGGATCGGGGTCCTCGATCAGAAATGTTTCGACATCGCACATCTCGTGCGTCGTGATGCTCTTGTATTCGAGCATGCTGGGGTGATGGTGTACCACGTTACGCTGCTTGTCGCGGTAGGTCATCTCCTCCATGAGCGCCTCTCCAAGCCCCATGTACACCGATCCCTCCACCTGTCCGATGGCGAGAAGCGGATTGATAGTCTGCCCCAGATCGTGCCCGATCCACACCTTCGGAACTCGTACGATTCCGGTGTCGGGGTCCACTTCCACTTCGGCCACCGCGCACGAGTACGAGTAGGCTGGCGACGGCCCCACGCCAGCGCCCTTGTACCGCCCGGGCGAACGGGGTGGCGTGTAGGACCCGGTGGAACCGATGGCGCCATACTTCGTCTCCGCCACCTGTACCGCTTCGGCAAAGGAGACGCCATTCTCGGGGTTCTCGGAATCGAATACGCGACGGCCCGCGAATACCAGACGCTCTCGCGGAATGGAGAGCTTCTCACCCACCGCTCTGGCGAGCGTATCGCGCACCCTCTCGGCAGCCTGGATCGCTGCGTTCCCGGTCATCAACGTGACGCGCGACGAGTAGGAGCCGAGGTCGACTGGCGTGAGATCGGTGTCACCGGTGACGATCCGGATGTCGAGCGGCTCGATGCCCAGCACCTCCGCCACGATGTAGGCCAGCACCGAGTCCGAGCCCTGGCCGATGTCGATGCTCCCGCAGAAGACGGCCACACCACCGGAGCGGTCGAGCTTGAGCTGCACGCTGGAGTGCGGCATGGAGTTCCAGTAGATCGGGAGCCCAGCGCCAGTGATGTACGATGAGCACGCGATCCCGAGGCCCCGTCCGAAGGGAAGCTTGCGGTAGCGCTCCCTCCATCCACTCGCCGCTACCACCGCGTCGATGCACCTGCCCAGCCCCATGGAGCCGATGCGGAGCCAGTTCGCAGTCACGCTCTCGGCGGGCTGCAGGATTCGCTTGCGCATCTCCGCTGGGTCGAGCTCCAGCTGCTCGGCGATCTTGTCGATCTGGCACTCCACCGCGAAGCGTGGTTGTGGAGTGCCGTGACCGCGCTTGGGGCCGCACGGCGGCTTGTTGGTGAACACCCTGGCTCCGCGAAACCGGTACGCGGGCACCTGGTATGTGACGGTCTGCAACGCGCCGGTGTAGTACGCGCTAGCCACGCCGTAGGAGCCGTAGGCGCCGCCATCGAGGAACGATTTGAAGTCCATGGCCACGATGCTGCCGTCGCGCTTCACTCCCGTCCTGATCCACATGAGCACCGGGTGGCGGCCACGGTGACAGTAGAATACCTCCTCGCGCGTGAGGCAGATCTTCACGGGCCGCCCTGTCTTGCGCGCCAGCGCCGCCACGACAATCTCGTGGCCGAATGGGTCGGACTTTCCACCGAAGCCGCCGCCGTTAGGCGTGGCGATCACGCGCACGTGCGCCGGGTCGATCTCGAGCACCCGGGCGAGAGCTCGGTGCAGGTAGTGCGGCGTCTGCGTGCTCGACCAGACCGTGAGCTTCCCATCGGTTGACCACTGACCGAGCGATGCGTGCTGCTCCATCGGGAGGTGCGTGTTCCCCTCGTAGAAGAAGACGTCCTCGCGAACGATGTCGGCCTCGCGCATCGCCTCGTCCACTCCCCCGAAGTCGAGTGATATGACCTTGTGCACGTTGCCGTCATCAGCGTAGTCGTGCACCCGCGGATCGTGCGTGGCGAGTGCATCATCTATCGACGCGATGGCCGGTAGCACCTCGTACTCCACGTCGATGAGGTTGCACGCTTCGGCGGCGGTGTCTTCGTCCACGGCTGCAACCGCTGCCACAGGGTCGCCGACGAAGCGGACTCGGTCGGGACAGAGCGCGTGCTCGTCCTGCGATATGGGGAGGATGCCGAAGGAGATTGGTAGATCCTTCCCTGTTATCACCGCGATCACCCCCGGCAGTGCCTCGGCGCGACTCGTGTCCACGCGAAGGATGTTCGCGTGTGGGTAGCGTGACCTGAGCAGCTTGCAGTGGAGCATGCGGGGCAGGGAGAGATCGTCCGCGAAGCGGAGCTCTCCAATGACCTTCGCGGTCGCATCCACCTTCCTACGCGGAGTGCCGATGACGCTGTGGGAGCTACGCTGCGGATGCTTGGAGACCGACTCGCGCTCCGTCATGATGTCTCCTTTGCGCTTCCCGCCGTGCGCATCTCCTTGGCGGCCAGCTCCACGGCCTCGAAGATCTTCAGATAGCCGGTACACCTGCAGAGGTTGCCGCTGAGGGCTTCCTTGATCTCGTCACGCGAGGGATCGGGTGATTCCGCTAACAGCGCCTTGGCGACAAGCAGGAAACCTGGAGTGCAATAGCCACACTGCGCGGCGCCGAGCTCGGCGAAGGCATCCTGCAACGGGTGAAGTCCCTCAGCTGCAGCGAGTCCCTCTACCGTCTCGATCGCCTGGCCCGCGTGCGAGAGTGCGAGTGCGAGGCATGACAGAATCGGCACTCCGTCCACCAGCACCGTGCAAGTGCCGCATTCGCCGAGCTCGCAGCCGTGCTTGGTGCCAGTGAGCGCGAGGTCCTCGCGCAGCAACTCGAGCAACGTCTTGTGGGGCGCGAAGGCCACCTCGCAGCGCTCGCCATTCACGATGAAGGCCGCGTGTACTTTCTGGCGAGCCGGAGGCTCGATGCTGATTGGTTGC
>DATCXG010000404.1:0-3896 GCA_036565945.1 Gemmatimonadaceae bacterium | reverse complement strand
GTGAAGTCGGTGTTGCCCGGTGTGCAGATGCTCATCGATTCTGGCTTCGTGGACCGCCACGCGGTGGGGCTCCAGGGGCAGTCGTGGGGTGGCTACCAGGTGCCCTACATCATCACGCAGACCACGATGTTCAAGGCAGCCATGGCCGGCGCTCCGGTGGCCAACATGACGAGCGCCTACGGCGGCATCCGCTGGGCCTCGGGGCTGGCGCGGGCGTTCCAGTACGAGCACACCCAGAGCCGTATCGGGGGGAGCATCTGGGAGCAGCCGCTCCGCTATCTGCGCAACTCCCCGCTCTTCTGGGCCGACCGGATCCGCACGCCGCTGTTCATAATGCACAACGACGGCGACGGTGCCGTGCCCTGGTACCAGGGAGTGGAGCTCTTCGTCGCGCTGCGCCGCCTGGGTAAGGAGGTGTATCTCATCGACTACAACGATGAAGCGCACAACCCCACCAAGCGCGCGAACCAGCTCGACATCGCCATGCGCATGCAGCAGTTCTTCGACCGCCACCTGAAGGGCCTTCCGGCGCCCGACTGGATGGTTAACGGAATTCCCTTCCTCGACAAGGGGCGCGACCAGCTCACACCGGTGATCGCGGGCGAGCCGGTCACCACCGAGACAGGCGCGGCCACCGGATCGAGCCAGGGCGAGCGAGAGAGCACCACGACGCGTGCGGAGCCCAGGGGCACGCCGTGATCTCACCGCACACCGAAGCATGATGTGAAGCGGGGCGGGCATCTCTGCCCGCCCCGCTTCACATCCAGGTGTCGCTTCCCTCCCGCCGAACTGACTAGTTAGCCGTGTTCGGAGGCCGGTTGTCGTACAGAATGATGACCGTCGGATTGGTAAAGGCACTGGTCTGCGGTGCCTGACTCCCCGCCACGGACGGCGGCAGAATCACGGCAGTCATCACCGAGCCGCCCACCTTCGTGCCCGGGGCCGGGTTGACGGTGGCGGTACCAGGCACACCTAGATTCACCAGCGCATCGGTGAGAAGGGGCGTGCTGGTCCCTGGCGCAGTAACCGCTACGCGTAGTGAATCTGCCGTCACCTCCACCATGCTGTAGTCCGACGTTTCCAGGTAATCGAGGCTCGTACCCAGTTGCGTGCCCGGCGTCGCGTCGCTCTTGCGGTGCCAGTACGCATCCACCGCGCCCAGGCCCGCACCCAGGTTCATCACGCGCAACGCGAAGTGACCGTCATCGGGCACCGGAGGCGGCACGCTCTTGTCATCGAGAATGAGGGTGGTGAAACCGGGTGCACCACCCGGTCGGATGAATCCAGTGAGAATCACGGTGTAGTGGGTGTTCTCGTCGAAGGTGAACGTGGTATCCACCACGACGGTCGACGCCACGGCCTGATCGCTCCCGCTCATGAAGACGCGGATGTGACGATCGCCCGCCTGGATGGGACGGTAGGTGGGCATATTGTCGCGGAATGCCATCGCGTTGAACGATGGCGAATTCTCGATGTAGTCCACCAGCCTGAAGTCCATCGTGCCGGTGTCGGGTACGGCATTGAGAAAGCGCACCTGTGCCAGGGGTACCGTGGGCGTCGTGACGCCTCCGGTATCCTTGTCGCACGCCGTGGCGCCGAGCAGTAGCGCGCCGAAGATGATGTAGCGATAAGGACTCATGCCAGTCTCGGATCAAAATGGTTATCGGTGACCGAACAAGCCGCCGCCGGCGGCGCCGGCTGCACCACATTCCGCGCCGCGCGGCGGACCGCTGCTATCACTGAGTGTCGCTTCCATCACCCGGAACCTTGGTGCCGGGGCTGTCGTCGCCCCAGCCGGCCAGGTTCCGCGTGATGATGAACGCCCCCACGAGCGCGACCGCGCTCGCGGCGAAGAAGCTCGTCTTGCGCTTGTCCAGGCGCCGTTCGAAGATCTGCTTCGTGTAAGCTGGTCTAACGTGCACTGTCTCGCCGCTCCACGTCGTCACGCCCCCCCGGATGTCGCGCACCTCGGACACGCCGAGCACGATGTCGCTATCGCTGGCGAAGGTAAGTACGCCATCGAGGCGATCCAACTCGGGGCCCAGGCGTTCGCCAACCGCCACACGACCCGGGTCGTTCAACTCGAGGGAGATCGACGCCCCAGGAGTAGTCGTCGCTCCATTGAACGGGACGTACGAGTAGCACCCCTGCGTAGTCATCACGACTACGAGAAGCAGTGGAAGCAGACGAGTGGGCATCAGAATCCGTAGGTTCCCTTCGGCACACCACCCGGATTACCCACGCCGCCCATATCGTAGTACGGGTTCGTTGACGAGCGCGTCTCCAGTTCCTGGTAGGGAACCGGGAAGTGCATCGCCGTGCCCTCGGGAAGGTCACCCCAGCCACGGCTATCGAAGTACCACATGCCGTAGCCGGTGAAGGCGGTCTCCACGCGCTTCTCCCACTTCATGGCTTCCATCACCGTGCCGCAAGCCGCGGTCGTGAAGGACGGACCCTGCGGCACCCGAGGAACACACCCCTGGCCGCCCGGCACGGGGTCGGTGGCAGTAAGCACCACACCCGAGAGCGCCGGCAGCTCGCCACGCGTTGTCCGCGTCTTGTCGATGAGCGCCGTAGCCGCCGGAATGTTGTCCTTGCGGATGTAGCCTTCCGCGGCCAGGAGGTCCAATTCGGCCTTGGTCATCACCGGGTACAGCCCCCGGCGATCGGCCCGATAGAACGCGTAGAACCGATAGAAATCGTAGTATGAGAGCGCCCACGTATCTCCCGGACGATCACTGCCCGGGGCGCGGTTGCGGAAGTATGGCCGCCCCGACGCATCCGGAACTGTGGGAGAGCTCGCGTTCTGATCGGCACGCGTGTTGCCCGACGGGAAGCGCTTGTCAGCCGTGCGGATAAGGAACGGACCGCGCTGCGCGACTGGCGTATCCAGCCAGGTATCGTAGCCGCCGGACGAGTCGGCCATGCCGATGTACGGCGCTGGCGCCATGTGCCACGTGTCGAACAGGTAGTGCTGGATGGGCCACGCCAAGTCGTATCCCTTGGACCGGTCAATGTCGAGAGTGAAATCCTCATCTATCCCGTTCTCGACGTCGCTGATCACCTGGTCCCAATCCACCGCGGCTCGCTCGGCGGGAGTCCGCGCCACGCCAGCCCGGAAGCGAGCCTTGTAGGACCTCACGAGCTTGACGAAGTTCTCGGGGCTCCAGGTCCCGTACGTGGGGCTGTTCATGAGCCACGCCGCATCGATGTCGTCCATGGGGCCCGCGTTCGCGACGGCGATGGCCGAGTCGAGGGAGGCGAGCGCCGCGACCATCACCTGGTCGTACGACACGAGATCCGGAACGAAGGGGAACTCGTCGACTGGCGTGATCACCGTCCCGCTATCGTACGCGAGGGCGAGATTGCCAAGCGAGGTACCGAGTGAGAACCACGCAAAGGCGAGCGCGCGGCGGTCACGTGCAGCGTCGCCGGTGGTGAACCCAGCCGTGTTGAAGGCCGCTACGCCGTTGGACGCGGTACGCGCGCCGCGCGAGAGCGCGCTCCAATCGTGGTAGTTGCCCGCGTAAGTCTGGTTTCCCTTCTGGTTACTGATGGGCACCCGGGGGATACCGGCACGAATGCCCATCCCGAAATTGCCGAGCTGCGAATAGCTCTCGAGCGCCATGGCGAGGAACTGCGGTTGAAGCGCGTCGTTGTCATCGCCGATGGTGCCGTTATGCACCTGGATGTAGGTGTTGCCAATGAGCTGTTCCACGTCCGCTGGGCGCTCGAACACCCGCCCACGATCGGGGTTGTTCTGGTTGCCCGTGGCAAGGAAGTCCCGGCAACCGAGAAGTCCTGCCACCACGACCAGACCGACTACAGTTAAATGCCGCTGTCGCATCGGATTCCTCTCGAAAGTCGCTTCGTGGTCGAGCAGATCTGCTCGACCA
>DATCXG010000382.1:0-11630 GCA_036565945.1 Gemmatimonadaceae bacterium | reverse complement strand
AAGCCAATCGGAGTACACCGCTCGCCACGCTCCCCAGAATGGCGGAGCCGAGTCTCCCCATTCCGCGGCTGCCCATCACAATCATGTCGGCACCCATGCGTGTAGCTGCTGCGACGATCTCTTCGGCGGGATCGCCGAAGATCACGTCAATAGGCAGCGGATGGGGGTCGGCACCGTGCCCGGCGAGCCGGGAGAGCCAGTCGTCGGCTGTGCGAAGAAGCTCGCGCCGGGTGCTCTCGGGAACGGCCTCCTCCCGCGCCTCGCCTCCACCCTCGATACCGGCGAGCACACTCGTGAACACCGTGGCGCCTACCACGTGCAACGCGGTCGCACTCGCGGCAAAGCGTTCTGCGAGGAAGCGCACCCACTGAACGACCCACGGAGCCACGTGGGAATGGTTGACTGCAGCCAGTAGCGTCTGGGGCGCGGCGTTCGACTGTTCGGCCACGAGCAGGACAGGAACGTGCGAGCGCCGCACGAGCTCCTCCGCTGTACTCCCGAGCCCGCCGAAGAGCCCCGATCTTCCGGCGTGCTTCCCGACCACGATGAGATCGGCACGGAACTCCTCGCCCGCTCGCGCGATCTCCTCGGCGGGGCGGCCGAAGCGGATTTCCGCAGCGCAGCGCGCGGCGCCGAGCGCCGCGACGGCCTCGCGCAGGCGACGAGCAGCGACGTCGTATTCGTCATCGACGGAGACAGCGGTGCCCGTTCGGTCGACGCTCGGGCCGCCTCGGTGGCTGGCGTCTATGACATACACCAGCACGAGCCTGGCAGCGGGAGCGAAGTGCCGAGCGACCCACTCGGCCGCTGCGCCAGCAGGTTCGCTGAAGTCAGTTGCTACGACTATTCTCTCGAGTTGCATGGTGGCCTCCAGGAGCACCCTCTACCGCCCATACGCCTTGAATACGCCTTGAATCTCGCGATGGTCCCATGGAGGACAATCAGGGAGAGTCCGCGTCCATTGTCAGCGATCTCCGCACACTGTTTCAGCCACTAGCCGACACTCCGGCCCGCCCGGCCGCCTTACCGTCTACACAGCGAAGTGCATCACGGTATCGGGCCGGCGACTGGAGGAGAAATGCGTGCAAAGAGGGCGGTGGGGCTTCTGACCCTCACGGTGGCGGCGAGCGGGGCGGCGGCGCGCGGTGCCGACCGCAGTGCGCTTCCGTTCGCTGTGGGCGAGCGCCTCTCGTACAGGGTGGACGCAAGCGGGATCGGCGGACGCGGAACGATGTCGGTGGATGGCCCCGTGGACGTGCGGGGGACGGAGACCTACCACCTGCGCTTCGACGTCAAGGCGGGCGTCGGTCCCATAAAGGGGAAGAACCGGACGGAGTCGTGGCTCGATCCCGATCGCATGGCCGCTCTGCGCTTCCGCGCATCGGAGCGCCGCCCCTTCGCGAAGCACGACGAGCAGGTGGAGCTCTACCCGGAGGAGCGGCGCTGGGAGTCGGAGAACGGGAAGTCGGGTGACAGCCCTACGGATGCGCCGCTAGACGAGCTGTCGTTCATCTACTTCGTCCGCTCGCTCCCGCTCGACTCCGACACCGCGCTCACCTTCAACCGCTACTACGACGAGCAGTGGAACCCGACCACGGTTCGGGTGATCTCGCGCGACTCGCTCTCCACCGTCGCCGGCGAGTTCCGTACGGTGCTGGTCGAGATGCGCGTCCGCGACCCTCAGCACTATAAGGGTGAGGGGACGCTCCGCTTCTACCTCAGCGACGACGCCTGCCGTATCCCAGTGCGCATCGAGAGCGCTATGCCGAACGTGGGGCTCGTAACCTTCTCGCTCGAGTCGTACCAGCACCCATCGGGATCGTGCGCCGCCGAGGGTCAATGAGCCCGCTCGCTTCGTCGGAGTATCCCGTACAGCGGAGTCCGCGCAATGACGCATCACGTTCCGCAGTGCGGCCGACAGCGAAGGGCAGGCGGTTCTCCCAGATTCATGCCCGAGTCGCGGAGGCTGCACGGCTCAATCGAGGAACCTCAACGGAGCGCTCTCAGATGCGCATCACAAAGAATCGGACGATCGGCCTCCTCCTGATGCTGAGCCCGACGCTCGCCGCCTTCGCGGGCCTGGCGCCAGGGCTCAAACTGCAGCCGGAGAGCCGCCTATGGGTCGAGGGGACGTCCAACGTTCGACCCTTCGCGTGCGAGGCGAAGGAGATCGACGTGCAGGCGGAGACCGAGCAGGGCCAGGTGGTCCAGCGCGTGGTCGCGGGAGAGAAGGCGGTGCGCACGGTGGTCGTCACGGTACCGTCGAAGAGTCTCGACTGCGACAACAACAACAAGAAGATGAACGAGCATATGCTGAAGGCGATCAAGGCGGATGCGAACCCGTCGATCGAGTTCCGTCTCGCGTCGTACGACCTGGCGCGCGACAGCGCAGGGGCGACGGCGGTGCTGAGCGGAACGCTGAAGCTCGGCGGCGTGGAGAAGCCGGTCACCATAAACGCGGCAACGAAGTCGGTCGCCAACGGTGTGCTGCAGGTGACGGGCGCTTACGAGCTGCGCATGACCGACTACGGGCTCAAGCCCCCGAAGCTCATGATGGGCGCTTTCAAGGTGAACGACCCCGTCAAGGTCAACTTCGACCTGTTGCTAAAGGAGTGAGAGGGCAGCCGCACCACGGAACGAAGCCCCGCCGGAGCTGAGACCGGCGGATCGAGCAGGTACCAACTTTCACCACGGCGTTCCATGAACACGACTCGCGTATTAATTGCCCTGACCTCCACGGCGTTGCTGGGTCTCGCGCCCCTCCGGGCGCAGCAGGGCGATGCGGCCGACACGGCCAGTAGCGCAGCGCCGAGCAGCAAGGTCGATTCGACAGCGGCAACCAGGGGGAAGGGGTCCGCCGCACCGAAGGAAGAAACAGTGAGCAACGCTCCGCCTATCGTCCACCAGCACATCCGCCCGGTCGACCAGCGCGGAATCAACATGTTCGAGGCACCCAAGGAGGACACTGTTCCGTACACGGGGTTCAAGCTCGGTTGGGGTGCCTCGTTCACGCAGCAGTTCCAGGATCTGCACCACAGAAACAGCGCAGCGCCGAGGATGGCGGACACCGTCAACCTGAATCAGCTCATCGGCATCGGTGCGGGATTCAACAATGCGGTCGCGAACCTCTACCTCAACGCGCAGATGGCGAAGGGCATCCGCGTTGCCGTCACCACCTACATGTCCTCGCGGCACCATGACGAGACATGGGTGAAGGACGGCTACGTCCTGGTGGACGCGCTCCCCTTCGACAATGACGTGCTCGACCTGATCATGCACTTCGTTACGGTCAAGGCGGGGCACTTCGAGGTGAACTACGGCGACCAGCACTTCCGCCGCAGCGACAACGGGAACACGATCTACAACCCGTTCGTCGGCAACCTGATCATGGATGCGTTCACCACCGAGATCGGCGGCGAGGTCTACCTGCGCAGCGGCGGCGTCCTGATGATGGGCGGCGTGACCGGCGGCGAGGTACACGGCCAGGTGACGGCTCCCGACAAGCGCTCGCCCAGCTACATCGCCAAGCTCGGCTACGATCGGCAGGTCAACCCGGATGTGCGCGTGCGCCTCACCGGATCGATGTACTACACCAAGAAGTCGGTCAACAACACGCTCTACAGCGGCGACCGCGCCGGATCGCGCTACTACGACGTGATGGAGAACACGCAGTCGAGCGAGAGCTCGCAGGCGTGGTCGGGCTCGATCCAGCCGGGCTTCCGCAGCAACGTGAGGGCGATGGTGCTCAACCCCTTCGTCAAGATCCGTGGGCTCGAGCTCTTCGGGAACATCGAGACCGCCCGCGGTGCTGCCGCGAACGAGCCAAGAAACCGGACGTGGAACCAGTACGCGGGCGACGTGGTCTACCGCTTCCTTCCCAGGGAGCAGATGTACGTCGGTGCGCGGTACAACACGGCTAGCGGGCGGCTCCCCGGAATGGACAGCGACGTGAACGCGAAGCGCGTGCAGATCGCCGGTGGCTGGTTCCTGATGCCGGGAGTACTCACCAAGGTCGAGTATGTGAGGCAGACTTACGGCGGCTTCCCGACGATGGATATCCGCCACGGTGGCAAGTTCGACGGCGTGATGGTGGAGGGCGCCATCGGGTTCTGACGGAAGTACCCGCGCGGGCGGCCGGATGGCGCATCATCCGCGCGGGGAAGTCCGGTGGCTGCTGGGTATAGTGCCACCGGTGCAGGGAGAGGAGGTCCGGGTGCAATGGTGCCGGGGCCTCCTCGTCATCCGGGGGGCAGCCCGCGCTGTCCGGTGTGGGTGCTGAACGGGCGCCATTTATCGCACTGACTCACGGGCCTTCGGCACCCCCTCACCAGCGCCCTGCGAAGCGCGCTGCCCTTCGTAGGGCTCCATGTGCACCAGCACCGACTGCACGCTTGGTACGGCGCTGCGGATAGCGCTCTTGACCTTGCCGCTCAACACGTGAGCTTCGTGGAGCGGGACCTCGGCGTCCGCCTGGACGTGGATGGAAGTGTGGTACACCATCCCCGTCTTCCTCACGGTGAGCTTTTCGGTTGCCAGCACGCCGGGCACGCTCTCCGCCGCCCGCCGCACGGGCTCCATGATCTCCTGTCCCGGCATTCGGTCCATGAGGTCCTGCAGAGCTGGGCGGAGCATCGAGACGCCATTGAAGGCGATGACGGCCGACGCGACGAGTGCCGCCCAGTCGTCGGCTGATTCCCAGCCGCTCCCGCCCGCGTACCGGCTGCCCAGCACCGCGATGCTGATGCCTATGAAGGCTGCCGCCGAGGTAATCGCGTCGCTCATATGATGCCAGGCGTCGGCCTTGACTGCGGTGCTCCCGATCTCGGCCCCGACGGCGCGCACACGGCGCGAAAGGATCCACTTGGTGAAGACTACTGCCACGAGCACGCCGAGTGTCCACGGCGCCGGCGTGTGATGCGGCGTGCGGATCTCGTTCACGGCCTCGATCGCGATGCCGAGCGCCGCCCCCAGCAGCATGAGCGAGACGACGGCCGCGGCGAGTGGCTCAGCCTTCCCGTAGCCGAACGGGTAGTCCGCGTCAGGATCGCGTCCCGCGACGCGGAGACCGCCCCAGACGATGAGGGAAGAGAAGATGTCGGCAGTCGACTCGATCGCATCGGCGACGAGCGCGTACGTGTGACCGACGAGTCCCGCGACCAGCTTGGTGGCGGCGAGGGCCGTGTTGATGAGCAGCCCGATCTGGGCGGATCGGATGCCACGTTGCGTGGCGTCGGTCATTGGGGACGAGAGACGGTGTCGAGGTCGAGGCCAGTAGTCGTTGGGGTTCGCATCCAGACGATGGCGATAAAACTAGCGCGCGCACCCGCGATTGAGCGATGGCGGACCTCTGGCGCGTGCTACTGGATGAGCTGGGTGAGACGCAAAGAAACTGAGGAGACCAGGAGAATATCACGGGTTTGCCCCGGCGCTACATGGCGTGCAGAGCGTGACATGTCCAGCCTACGGTCCGGATCATGGTGTGGGTCCGGATAAAGTGGCTCGAACATGCGCGGGAGCCTTCGCATTCCCGCCAGTTGCGTAATAGGAGTCTCTTCCTTGGGATACCTGAAGAGCGTCCAGCGGCCGTATGGGTCAGTCCTCGCGCAGGGCTCGCATGGGGTCGATGCTCATGGCGAGTTGCGCTGTCGAGAACACGAGGCGAATCGGTCTTCGCTCGCCTGAGTGGCTAACACCACCCTCCCGCAACGCAGACGCCAGGTCGAGCCGAGTTGCCAGCACCGCTGGGACGGCTCCGCACAGGCCCCCGGCAAGAACACCCGCGAGAGGCACGAAGAGGATCAGGGCCCGGTCGAAGTGGAGCCCTGAAAAGGCAGGCATGGCGACGAAGGCGCCTTCCCTGAGCAGAATGCAGATGGCCCAAGCGACAGGTATTCGCGCACCCGCACCGGCGAGCCCGAGGAGCACGCTGTAGGTCAGTGCTGCCGGGCGACACGAATCCTCGAGGCACCGATCGCCCCGCAGATTCTGACCCGAAAAGTCTGTTGCGTAGGGATTCGCTGATCACGATCCGGCGTGGCTCCTCTCCGAGTTTGGTATCGCGGTCGTAGAGGAGGCGCCCCGCAGACGGTCTCACACCCAGGACTTCGAAGAAATCTCCGTAGACTGCATTACCGTTGGCTTCGATGGGATGATCGTTGCCGGCTGATACGGCTGCCTGAAGATTCTCATACGAGGCCATGCCGGAGAGCGACGTTGCAGCTTGTAGCAGCTGGTCGAAGGAGGGAGTCGAAATCCCTTGTCCCATTACGGCTTCATCCTGCTGGGTAGCGGTGATCGAGAGATGGAGCAGGCCCTGGCCTCCGCTATTACTTCGCGCACGCGTCGATGATCTGCCGCGCCGCCGTCTGAACGCCGTGAGAGGCCGGCTGCCCCTCCTCGATCCACCCCTCTCGCGTAAAGCGACGCACGACCGTCTCGGCGCGGACGCCGAGGCTCGAGCCGGCACCATCCCTGCCGCTGGTGGCGGGGGCTGTGTGGATCACGAGCAAGTCGTACTGGCGTCGCTCGCCGGGGAGCCGCGCCGAAGCGGCGCGGTCCTCGCGGCGCGCCTCCATGTCGCCGTCCCCCTCGTTGAACGCCCTCGGGCGATAGCCCAGTGCGCGCACCCGCTCGACGGCACACCGATACGTCTCAGGGGCTGGCGCCGCGGCGTTGCCACGGAACGTGGGCCAGTACGTGCTGCACGCGCCGGCCGCCAACGCGAGGGCCAGCGCTGCCAAGCAGACGTACGGTCGGCGCGGCGCTCCGCCGGTCAGTCGCTGTCCGAGCGTGAGCGCTGCTTCGCCGTGGGTAGACATTCGTCGCCGTCCGGTAGGGTACGTGATGCGCGCGCCGTCATCGGGCAACCCGCTCAGCGCCGAACCCGGAGACGAGCGGAAGCACCTACAACGGCCTTGACTCGCGTGCACCATTTCGGATGTGCACGTCGCGCGCCGCGTACTGCGCGTCCCCCTGGAGCCCGAGCACGAGATGTACCAGAGGCTCGGCTGCTGCACGCCCAGTCGGTCTGCAACCCACCGCACGGCGTCGCGCCGCCTTAGCGACCATGATATAGTTCATCATGACGACTGTGATGCTGGTAGAAGCAGACCGCGATCCTCACGATCCGGGAGAGGCGTCCCATGCGTGAGAAATGCGGGGTCTTTGGCGTGTTCGCGCCCGGACTGGATGTCGCGGAAGTCGCGCGACTCGTCCACACCGGGTTGTGGACGCTGCAACATCGTGGGCAGGAGAGCACCGGGATCAGCGCGAGCGACGGCACGACCATCCGCACCCACAAAGGGCAGGGGCTCGTGGCGCACGTCTACGACGAGGAATCCTTGCGTCGCCTCGTCGGCCATATCGCGATCGGGCACAATCGTTATTCCACCTCCGGTGGCGACGGGCTTCGGCACAGCCAACCCGTGACGGGTGATGGGACGCTGCTGGCGCTGGCGCACAACGGCAATCTGCCGAACATGGCACCGCTGTCGCATTCGCTCTCCGACGTCGGTGTCGACATCACCGGCGCCAATGACTCCGAGTTGATGCACGCGGCGCTCGAGCGCGAGCTCTCGCGCGGCGCGAGCCTGGAGGACGCGGTACGAGCATGCTTCCCGCTGTTCACCGGTGCGTTCTCGCTCGCGCTCCTCACCCGGGGAGCGCTGGCCGCGGCGCGCGACATGCGCGGCATCCGCCCACTCGCACTGGGCCGGATCGGCGAGGGCTACGTGGTGTCATCCGAGACGTGCGCTATCGATGCCGTGGGAGGCACCTTCCTGCGCGACGTGCGGCCGGGTGAGCTCGTCGTGATCGATGAGCAGGGCCTGCGGTCGTTGCAGTTGGTGCCCGGCAAGGAGCAGCTGGATATCTTCGAGCTCGTCTACTTCGCGCGCCCCGACAGCGTGCTGCTCGACCGCCGCGTGAACGAGGTGCGTCGCCAATTCGGCATCCAGCTCGCGCGAGAGCATCCGGTGCATGCGGATGTCGTCATCCCGGTTCCCGATTCCGGCGTGCCGGCGGCCATCGGCTACGCGCGAGAAGCGGGCATCCCTCTGGACGTCGGGCTGGTGAAGAACCGGTACATCCACCGCACCTTCATCCAGCCGGCGCAGCGCTTGCGCGAGCGCGGGGTGCGGATGAAGCTCAACCCCATAGCCGAGGTGCTGCGCGGCCGCCGGGTGGCCGTCGTCGATGATTCGCTCGTGCGCGGAACCACAGCGCGGCAGATCGTCGCCATGCTACGCCACGCCGGCGCCCGCGAGGTGCACTTTCTCGTCTCGTCGCCACCCGTGCGCTATCCGGACATCTACGGGATAGACCTTCCCAATGCAGCCGATCTCGTTGCCTCCAAGATGTCCATAGAGGAGATCCGGCAGTCGATCGGGGCCGACTCTCTCGCGTACCTGTCTTACGACGGGATGATCAGTGCCACCGGCCTGCCGGGCGATCACTTCGCGACGTCGTGCTTCAGCGGGATCTATCCGCTCGATGTCACGGGCGGGACAGTACCAGTCCCCGTGTGACCCGGGGCGCACGGGTCCGGCGACGAAAGTCTGCCGCCAGACGCCGTGCTACCATTCCGGCACGCTGCATTCAGGACACTGGATGTTCATGAACACGAGCCAGCTCAGCACCTCGTCGATGCTCGATGGCCACTGTTCATCGCCGGGCCGGACCGCACAGTATATCTCCCTGTAGAGGTCTGTGATGTACAGCGCCGGAGCTGCCCGCCCTGCCGCATCGACCGCGCCCATGGATCGATAGAAGCGTGCGTCCTCGTCAACGAGCACGGTCAGAGCACGAGACGCTTCGTCCCGTGGCCCGTCCGCGTCGCCGGGGAGCACAACGAGCACCTCGGCCTTCTCCTCGTCAAGCGCCGCGCGTCCGCGCGCCAGTTGTGTGAGGAGGCGTTCTACTGACTCGCTCGAGGCGCCCGCGCCTGGCAGTACGACAACGAGGTTTCGCCGCCCATGAAACTGGCCGAGTGAGAACGCCTTGCCGCTCGGTGTCACCATGTTGGCTGGGGGAAGGAGCTTGCCTGTTCCCGCACTCAGGCAGCCGGCGGGAGTTGGCCCGCTCGGTGCTCGCTCGCTTGTCATGGCTGTATTTTCCTGCATTGTCCTTCGCTCCTGGTCGCTCCTTGTACCTGATGCTGCGCACCACGATGGACCCGAGGTTGCGTTTCTCCTGCCTTCGAGCGACATACGCAATCTAGATGTCCGACCATACCTGACCGCGCTGTGCGTCGCGCGCAGTAGCCGCAGGGGCGGATCACGCGAAGCGCCGGCGGGAATCACGCGGAACGAAACGTAGTCGAACCATTCATTCACGGCTGAGTGCATATGAAGGCGGTGCAGCTCGTACAGATCGGCAAGCCGCTCGAGCTCCGAGAGATCGCGCGCCCCGAGCCCGGGGCTGGTGAGATCCGCGTGCGGGTCCTCGCCGCGGGAATCTGTCACTCCGACGCTCATTATCGTGCCGGCACCGCGAGCGTGGGATTCCTGCCTATTACTCTCGGGCACGAGATAGCAGGCGTGGTGGACCAGATCGGGCCGTCGGTCGATTGTGTGTCAGTGGGCGATCGTGTGGCATTGCACTACCTGTTCACCTGCGGACAGTGCGAATACTGCGGTCGTGGACTGGAGCAGTTCTGCCCCGAGGGGCGAATGGTGGGGAAGCACGCGAACGGCGGATATGCGGAGTACGCGATCGCGCCGGCACGCAATGCCATCCCCATCGCTGAATCGGTCAGTCCGGCTGCTGCCGCGATCATGATGTGCTCCACGGCAACCGCCTTTCACGCGCTGCGCAAGGCGCGCATGACCGCGGGCGACCGCGTGGCGGTCTTCGGTGCCGGTGGATTGGGTATGTCGGCCATCCAGCTTGCACGCGCATGTGGCGCGGCCGAGGTGTTCGCGGTCGACACTAACGCGGCGAAGCTCGAGGCGGCTGAAGCGTACGGCGCCCGACCGGTAGATCCGGCTCGCGGCGCCCCGGAGCGCCAGCTCCGCGATCTCACGCGCGGCCGCGGTGTGGACGTTGCGCTCGAGTTCGTCGGGATTCCCTCAACGCAATCGCAGGCCGTGGCTTCGCTAGCTGTTCAGGGGCGCGTCGCCATGGCCGGGATCACCGCTTCGCCATTCGAGGTGCACAGCTACCAGACGCTCATCAACCGCGAGGCGGAGATCGTGGGGGTCTCCGATCACCTGCGTGGCGAGCTGGTCACTCTGATGGATCTCGCGCAGCGCGGGCTGCTCGACCTGGAGAGCGTGATCGCCGATCGGGTTGAGCTGGACGCCGATCAGATCAACGGTCGCCTCGATGCGCTGGCTGAGTTTCGCGGCGCCACGCGCTCCGTCATCGTGCCGAGTGCCGGGTAGTGATGAAGTAGCGGATCGGTTCCGCGACCGCGGACACCGTGCGCGCGGGCTCGGCGTCGTGCCGTCGCCTTGAAACCACTGGCGCGGTTCGGGCATCCAACTAATGGGTTGGCTCGCGTAGCCGAGTCTCCCATGTCGTACACCCGAACTCCGCTCGCATGGCCTATACTCTTCTCGCCCGTTATCGCGCTTGCATCGTGCTTGCCACGATCACTTGCCCAGTTGCCGCACGCGCGCAGGCGGCCGGTGCGTCGGTGCACCCCATCCCTTCTCCCGCCGCGGACGCTACGCGACGCGAGGGCGCGGTCATCATCGACGGCCGGCTCGAAGACGCTGCATGGCAGCGGGCCACTCCCATCACCCGGTTCCGCCAGTTCCAGCCTGACGAAGGAAAACCAGCCTCGCTCCCTATGGAGGTCCGCATCCTGTACGACGATGGGGCTCTCTACATCGGGGCGCGTATGAGCCAGCCGGGAGGCGTCGTCGCGCCCCTAGCACGGCGCGACCAGCTGCTGGATGCGAGCGGGAACAACGGCTCCTTCAACTCGCTCACCACCGACAAGCTCATCGTCGACCTCGACCCATACCACAATCACCTCGACGACGCGTGGTTCGAGATTAACCCGGCTGGCGTCAAGGGCGATCAGTTCGATGGTGATCCATCCTGGGATCCCGTCTGGGAGGCCGCCGCGCGAGTCGACTCGGCCGGTTGGACCGCAGAGATGCGCATTCCGTTCAGCCAGCTCCGCTTTTCGCGTGGTACCATGCAAACGTGGGGCATGCAGATCTGGCGCTACGTCGATCAGTGGAACGAGCGCGACATGTGGGCATTCTGGCGCCAGAATGCCTCCGGGGGGCCGGCCTTCTACGGACACCTCGGCGGGCTTACGATCGAGAGCAGGGAGCGCCAGCTCGAGCTGCTGCCGTACGTGGTCATGGGGAGCACCTTCCGACCGGTCGACTCCGGCGATCCTTACCATGATGGTCATGAGATGCGCATCGATGCCGGCGGCGATCTCAAGTACCTCCTCACGTCCAACCTGACGCTCGATGCGACCTTCAACCCGGACTTCGGCCAGGTCGAGGTAGATCCGGCTTCGCTCAACCTGACCGCGTTCGAGACGTACTACGACGAGAAGCGCCCCTTCTTCGTTGCCGGCGCGAGCGCGTTCGACTTCGGCGGCTTCAGCTGTATGTTCTGCAGCAACAGCTCGAGTCTGGACGCGTTTTACTCGCGGCGGATCGGCC
>DATCXG010000380.1:0-3985 GCA_036565945.1 Gemmatimonadaceae bacterium | reverse complement strand
CCAGGCCGATACAGTCATCGATGCTACCGGCCGGATAGTGAGTCCGGGATTCATAGACATCCTCGGTGACAACTCATCGCAGCCGACGAAGACATATCTCATCTACGAGAAGTATAAGCTGGCCGATGGGGTGAGCACCGCTCTCCAGATGCACGGCGGTGCCGCCGACGTGGGCGCCTTCCGCCGTCACTTCGAGCGACTCGAGCACTACGTGAACTTCGGCGTGTCCACGAAGGTGATGACGCTGCGCAACAAGTACCACCAACGCGCCGTACGGCTGCGCAAGATCGAGCAGGCGTTGGACGACGGTGCGCTGGGTGTATCACACAGCCCAGAGTACCAACCGACCACCACGTTCGCCGAACTGCTCGATTACGCGCGCATTGCGCGGCGCTACGATCGCCCGCTGGTACTGCACCTGCGCTACTCCTCCAGCGAGCGCGAGCTCTCCGGCGTGCGTGAGGCGGTACGGCTCGCCGAGCAGACCGGCGTGCGGTTGCACATCTCTCACCTCAACTCTACCGGTGGCACCTTCCACATGCCGGCGGCGCTGGAGATCGTCCGCGGTGCACGCGCGCGCGGGCTGGAGATCACCTGCTGCGTCTATCCGTACAGCTACTGGGCGACCTACGTATCCTCGGCGCGATTCGACCCCGGGTGGCGGGAGCACTTCCATCTGGACTATGGCGACCTGACAGTGGTGGGCACCGGTGAGAGGCTCACCGCCGCGAGCTTCGCCCGCTACCGTAAAACTCCGGGCGTGCTCGTAGCCGTACCACCGGGGACGATGCCACTCGACCAGACCGTGGATCTCGCGCTCGGCGAGGACTTCTGTCTCGTAGCATCGGACGGAGGAATCGAACGTGAGTCGCACGCGAACTCACACCCGCGCGGCGCCGGATGCTTCGCGACAGCGCTGCGCCACGCGCAGGATGCGGGAATAGCCCTGCCGCGAGTGCTCGCTGCCATGACCTCACGTCCAGCCTCGCTCGCGCGCCTCGACTCGCGTGGAGAGATCCGCGACGGTTACATCGCCGACCTCACCATCTTCGACCCGAAGACTGTGAACGGCCGCGCGACGGTCGCGGATCCCAACCAGTTCTCGGTGGGAATCGACGCCGTGATCGTGAATGGGGAGCTGGCGTACCGCCCGGGCGAGCAGCCGAGCACACATGGCACCGGGCAGTTCGCAAAACCAGAGACCGTACATGCCACCGCCGCAGGAGAGCCAGGATAGTGGGCGAAGCGGGTCTTTCTCATTTTGTAATCCGGATGGAAGGCCGCTCGCGGCGAGTACTGATCTCGACGACTCCGATCGACTATGACGGCCGAGCGGAGTCGTTTTACGACCCGCGGCACCCATCGGTAGTTCCGGCGAACGCAAGCGCAGCCTTACAGATCTGACATTCCGTCGGGAAGTAGCCACCCATCTCACGCCTGGTAGCCACAAATCATGCCTGGAGCATTCCCCCGTAGCGTCCGCGGTATCGCCACTATCGTAGTCGTCGCACTCGCCGGCGCCGCGTGCGGCGGTGATGCCGGTTCGTCCTCGGGCGGCGCCTCCGGACGAAGCGATGGGCACAGCCCGCCGCCGATCGGCGATCCGCGCGCCGCGCTTCCGGCGCCGGCCCCGACGCCCGATGGGAGCAGCGCAGCGACCGCGGTGACACTCGCCCAGCAGGTGCGCGGTGGCGGCGAGGGTGGGGCGGCCGCACTCCTGGCTGCGCTCCGCCTCTCCGGTATCGGTGTGCGCGGGCCGAACGAGGAGATGGCAGTGGATCCGGTGCGGCCAGCGCAGGGAACGATGATAGAGGCGTGGGAGATCCGCCCTCTCGTCGCGCTCGCGCGCGAGGAGCGCCCGGTGCTCATCCCGCTCGGGGAGCTCGCGCTGCTGATTCACAGCACGCTGCCGGAGCTCGCGGATGCGCCGATCGAGCAGTATTTCATGGACGGCGTGCGCGGCCACACGACCGATCTGGAATCGCCGCTCGCCTTCTGGGCCAACTTCGTCAATGCGCTGGGCGGATCTTACCCTGCACTCGGTGAGCCCGATCTCGTAACCGCAGGCGATCCGCGCGCGGTTGTGGTGAACGGACTTCAGGCCTCGCTCCTCCTGCGCCGACTCGGCACCGATCTGCTGGTGCGGGCTCATCCATCCGACGCGCACTCGGCCTTCCTCGCACCGCTTCGCTGGCTCTCGCCCGAGCCGCTCTACGCCGCCGAGGCTCCGCGGCCGTGCACCCTCACGCCCGCCGAGCAGACGATCATGGACCTTACGGCGTTCGGCACCGGTGCGATCATCGGCGGCGTGAAGTCCGGCGACCTCGGCTTCCCCGGACTCATGGAATACCTCGGGAAGAAGGGGGTGCCGGGCGTGGAGGCAATCGGCAAGTTCACCTCGGCGGCGGGGATAGTGCTCTCGTACGCGCAGTTCCTGCAGACCTACAGCGCGCTCGAGGCGGACCTGGCGATAGACCAGGGGCCACTGCTGCGCACGAAGGAACTGAGGCCGAAGACCGGCGAGCAGCGGAAGCTCGTCGCGTCCATCCACTTCACCACCGGCGACGAACAGGCGATCAACTGCTTCCGCATCATGCTCAACTCGGCGGGGCTCGACTTCACCGTGGCACAGAACGGCCCGGTGAAGGGCGCCAAGGTCGCGTGGACGGGGATCTCCGGCTTCAACCAGGCAGCCGCCGTGCTGCACGGCGGACCCGAAGCGATCGTGCAGTTCGTGGACGATCCGGCCAACCGCATCCAGAGCGGCGACAACTGGACCTTCAGCGGCGGCAACGCCGTGGTGAATCAGACGGCCGACGACAACGGGACGGTGCACATCGCCGTGGAGGGGCGTGGGCAGAGCAAACCGGTGCCCGATGGTGCGGGGCGCGTGGTGAAGGAAGCGACCGTCGGGATCCAGGTAGCCGTGAAAGGCGCCGACCTGTTTGGCGACGCGAAGGATGCGGCGTCCACAGCCATGGCCGGTACTGCGGGGCTCACCACCATGCCGCTCGAGATCCTCTACCGGATGAAGTGGGCTACGGCAGGGACGCTCACCTTCCCCGTGCTTGATTGGGGCAAGGGGAAGGGATGGTCGGGCTGGGTGGACGTCACGATCCGGGGGAGCGGGCACCTCGACAACATGGTGGCCACCATTCCACTCGCCTCGACGAGATCGCGGTACACATCGGTCAGATTCGACTTCACCAATGGAAGGGGAACCTGGACCGGCCGCGAGACGAATCTGCTCGCGCAGAGCGGCCCTCTCCTCGTTGCCTGTACCATGCAGGCGCGGAAGACGCGGAGCGTCGCTTCGGGGTCGGGCCTCGCGTTGCTCGAAGTCGGCGACGAGGGGCCTGACTTCGCCACGCTGCCCGCGGAATACGGGCAGGATGGCGATCGCTCCAGTAGAGTGGATCTCAGCTACAGCACGGAGGGCCAGTCGGCGTTGGGAGTCGGTGTGGTCGAGCTCACGGGGAAGGAGATGGGCACCTTCATCGCTTGCGGTGCCGGTGCCAGCGGCCTGATTCAGGTGATCATGCCGTACGACGAGGAGGTGAAGATCACCCACATTCCGCTCGGCAGCGCCTACGGGAAGCTACCCGATCCGTCCAGACAGACCACGCTCCGCGGCTCACTCACATCTCCATTCGAGGAAGAGGAATATCCGACCGAGCCTACGATCAAGGGGACGATCACGATGAGGTGGGATCTCAAGCGCACGCGGTGATGGCGGGTACGCCGTAGCGCCGGCGTCCCGATCGTTCAGTACTTCCCCAGGTAATTCTCCAGCTCCCAGCCGCTCACCTGGGTGATGTACTCCCGCCACTCGGCGCGTTTGGCCTCGAGGAAGTTGGCGGTGATGTGCTCGCCCAGGGCAGCGGTGACCACGCGGTCCTTCGCCAGCTCGTCGCACGCTTCGTTGAGATTGTGCGGCAGGTCGTCGATGCGAAGTCGGCGCTTCTCGCGGTACGACATCTCCCAG
>DATCXG010000371.1:0-4195 GCA_036565945.1 Gemmatimonadaceae bacterium | reverse complement strand
CCGGATGCTGGACATAGATCCGAGCAACATCGCCTCGATCGAGATCGTGAAGGGTCCCGCCGCGGCGACGCTGTACGGGACCGAGGCCGCCGCCGGGGTGATCCGTATCACCACCAAGAACGGCAGCGGAGGCGATGAGGGAGCGCAGTTCAGCGCCCACGGCGAGTACGGGACCTCCTGGGATCCCAACGACTACGCGGTCCGCGCCTGGAACCCGCACATCGATCTCGGCGACCAGTACAAGGACACCACCTACTACATCGACAACCTCAAGGGCTCGGCCGACATCCCGAACAAGGATCTGTACTACGACCCATTTCGGAATGGCCCGATCGGGAAGCTCGGGATCTCGCTGCGCGGCGGGAACGACAAGCTCAATTACTTCACCTCCTTCGACTGGAAGGATCAGAAGGGGGTGTTCGTGACGAACGGGCAGCGCGCCTACAACGTGCGCGGGAACTTCACCCTCAAGCCACGCGAGAACGTCACCATCGCCGTGTCGAACGGCTACACCACCAGCTCCACCGCCTACAACTACAACGATGGCGAGAGCTGGGGCTACATCGGCGCGGTGACGCTCGGGCAGCCGATGTGGACGCCGATCCGCGCGGTGGACCCCAACGGTGGCGGCGCGTCGATCCAGACCTGCCCCCGGGCGCTGGAGGAGGCGCGGGTAACGGAAGATCCTCTCGCCGATGTCACGGCCGCGCTGTGCGACTACGACCGTACCTTCCAGGGGAACAACAACTTCGCCCGCCTGGAGACGATGGACAACCAGGTGAAGCTCGAGCGCTACACGGGATCGGCCACGCTCACGCACACCGAAGGGAGCGTGTGGACCAACCGGCTCACGGTGGGCTACGACGCGTACACCGAGTACGGCTGGAACATGATTCCCAATGTGCCGCTCAAGGTTCTCGACAGCCCTCCGGAACGCAGCGTCCAGGACCGTCAGAATCGCACGGTCACCCTCGAGGCTACCACCGCACTCAACTTCAAGCTCACGGACAACTGGGTGTCGCAGACCACCTTCGGCGGCCAGTACTACGCGCGGCAGCTACGCGGCGCGCTCCCCAGCGCCACGGACTTCCCGTCGGGCGCGTACACGGTGGGGAACGGCGCATCGACGGCCGGAGATGAAGAGTTCAACGAGGTCCGTACGATGGGCGTGTTCGTGCAGGAGCAGCTCAGCTTCGCCGACCGCCTGTACATCACTCCCGCCGTACGCTTCGATCGCAACAGCGCCTTCGGCGACAACCTCGGCTCGGTGGCCTATCCCAAGATCTCTGCGTCGTGGGTGATGAGCGAGGAGCCGTGGTTCCCCAGGCTTCCGGTGGATGAGTTCCGGCTCCGTGGCGCATGGGGTACGTCCGGGAAGCAGCCGGGCTCCTTCGACGCAACCACGCTGCTCCAGGTGACTGCCGTCACCCTGCCCGACGGTTCCGCCGCATCTGGCTTCAGTACCATGCGACAGGGCAACCCTGAGCTCAAGCCGGAGCGCGGACAGGAGCTCGAGCTGGGCTTCGATGCCTCGCTCTTCGACCACCGCGTCGGACTCGAGTTCACCTACTTCGACAAGCTCACGAAGGATGCCCTCGTCCTGCGCCCGCTTCCGCCTTCCAACGGCTTCCCGCAGGGGATCTGGGCGAACGTGGGCGGGGTGAAGAACCAGGGCTTCGAGGCGGCGCTCGATGCGACGCTCGTGAGGAACGAGGGCGTCACGTGGACCGCGCGGCTCGCGGCGACACACGTTACCAGCATGATCACCAAGCTGGCCGCGCCGATCCCCGTGGGCGGCCGCGGGCTGCAGGAGCATCGTGAAGGGTACGCGTTCGGCGGGTACTTCATGCGCCCCGTGAGCATCGATGGCAGCGACCAGGTGGTGGTGGCCGAGGACCCCGAGTACGTGGGTCAGCCGACTCCCACCTATATGGGCTCGCTCTCGTCCACCGTGTCGCTCTTCGGCAACCGCCTCACGCTGTACGGTCAGCTCGGCATGTCCTCCGGAAACAAGCAGGTGAACTACACCGAGGTGTATCAGTGCCGCCAGTCGTTCGGTACCTGCGCGGCCAAGTACGAGCGCGGGCCCGACGGCCAGCCCACGGAGACCGCGCGGCTCAAGGCCGATCCGGCCGCGAACTTCGAGCCGTACATGTTCCTCTACGATGCCAGCTTCGTGAAGCTCCGCTCGCTCTCGGCGCAGTACGCGCTCCCCGATCACTGGGCCGGCCGGCTCGGTGCCCAGAAGGTGATGCTCAGCGTGACGGGCACCAACCTCGGCACGTGGACCGACTATCCGGGTCCTGATCCGGAGGTCAACAGCCAGGGGCGCCAGAACGCCTCACAGCGCGACTTCTTCAGCGCTGGTCAGACGCGCGCCGTTTCCTTCGGACTCATCCTCAACTACTGAGCACCCAGCGATGACTACTACGGAATCCGGCGGTGCCACCCTGCTGGGAAAAGTGAAGACTACAGCGCCCGCCTTCGCTCGCACGATCCTCCGTTCGGGGCGACCAGTGCTCATGGGACTCGGCCTCCTCGCAACGGTGGCCTGCAACGACATGCTGCGGGTGGAAGACCCCGTCAACCTCACGCCTGACGATCTCCAGGAAGGCTCGGTAGCGCTCACCGTGAACGGCGTGCGCGGCGCGTTCCAGTCGATGTTCGACTACTACGTGATGCACACGGCGATCCTCACCGATGAGATGATCCTGGCCGGCACCTTCCCGTATCGCGCGGAGATGGACGCCCGCAGCATCACGGCGAACAACGAGGGGCTGCTGGGCGATCTCTACACGCCACTCTCCACGGCGCGCTTCATGGCCGACACCGCGGTCGCGATTCTCGACGCGGCGGCCGGTGGAGGGGGCGACGAGACGGAGCGGCTGAATGGAGTGGCTCTCTCCAAGTACTACGCCGCGTACACGCGCATGCTGCTCGCGGAGGCGTTCTGCCAGAGCGCCATCAATGGCGGACCGGGGCTCAGCTCCGATGAGCGGATGGCCGACGCCCTGACGGCGTTCCAGGACGCGGGTACCGCGGCGCAGGCCGCCGGTCTCGCCGATCTGGTGGCGGCGTCGAAGCTCGGAGAGGCGCGCGCCAACCTCTGGCTCGGCCAGTATCCGGCCGCGGCGAGCGCCGCGAGCGCGGTGCCCGCCACCGGCTTCTCCTTCAAGGCCTACTACTCCACGGCCAGCGTCGCGCAGAAGAACAAGATCACGCGCCTCACCTACGCGATCGACGAGGCGCGCCGCTTCACCGTGGGCGACGGCTCGCTGAACTTCACCGGTCACGAGAAGTGGGCCTATTTCGACGAGTGGGAGTCGCTCGGCCTCATCGAGGAGCGGCCCGACCTCACCTCATTCAACGCGGCGGTGCCCGTAGTGCTGCAGCTCAAGTATCCCACCGCCGATGCTCCGATCGTGATGGCATCGAGCGAGGAGGCGCGGCTGATCGAGGCGGAGCTGAAGCTGCGCGACGGCGCACCCGGCGATGCGGCGAACATCGTCAACAGTCTTCGCAGCAACTGGGGCTTGGGGACGATATCATTCAGCGGTGATCTCGCTACCGATCTTCCGGTGATGGCACGGGAGCGCGCACGCGAGCTCTGGCTCACGGGCGAGCGGCTCCCCACGCTGCGCCGCTACCTGAAGGACGGTGTGGATCTCTTCCCCGGTGGCAAGCAGGGAACCGACACCTGCTTCCCGGTGCCGCAGCGGGAGCTGGATACGAACCCGAACTTCTGAGGGCGCTCGACGCACCGTCGGACGGACGGGCGCCAAGGGGGAGCGCCCGTTGCGGCGCGCTCGGCTGTCGCGTTTAATAATGGGGGAGTCGTGGCAGGCTGGACAGCTGCCCGGCTCCTCCATTTCGTTTTGAGGACCGGTAGCGCTGGCCCGGCTCGCCGTCTACGAACCGGCCAGGTGTCACCCACCATCAACCAGGAGGGTCTACATGCTCAGATGTACCGTCCATCTGGCCGCGGCTTCTCTCGCGCTCGCTGCCGCGGCGGCCAGCGCTCACGCGCAGCAGCACAAGATCCGCGTAGGCTTCGGCGGAGGGGTGAGCATGCCGGTGAGCGAGGCTGGTGACGCGTACAAGTCCGGGCTCAACGGCAAGGGCTTCGTCCTGGTCAACCTCGGTGGGCTTCCGTCGCTTCGCTTCGACCTCGGCTACCAGAAGTTCGATTACAAGC
>DATCXG010000039.1:0-24790 GCA_036565945.1 Gemmatimonadaceae bacterium | reverse complement strand
GCCAGTGGCGGGTGTGATGCCACCGCCACGTAGCAGGTGAGTGCGATCATGACGAACCCCATGGCGAGAGCGAAGCGATCCATGGCGCGCCCGGCCTCCTTCACCAGGAAGATCCCCACGGCGATCGCCGCGCTGATGACGGCGCCGGTGGTCACGGGTATTCCGAACATGACGTTCAACCCGAGCCCAGCGCCCGCCACGTTGCCGATATTGAACGCGAGTCCGCCGATCGCCACGAGCGCGGCCAGCAGGTAGCCGAGGCCGGGGAAGAGCTGGTTCGCGATGTCCTGCGCTCGTTGCCCGCTGGCGGCGATCACGGGCCAGATGTTGAGCTGCGCGCCGAGGTCGAAGACGATGGAGGCGAGGATGACAAATGCGAAGCTCGCTCCGAGCTGTGCCGTGAAGACGGCGGTCTGGGTGAGAAATCCTGGCCCCACTGCCGATGTCGCCATGAGGAACGCCGCGCCAACGAGCGCGGACGTCACCCCGGGGGTGCGTCTGTGTGGCGGGCTACCTGGCGGCGCGTTGCCGGGGCTGGTGGCGTCACCGGTAGTACCAGCATGATCGGCGTCATCGGCACTAACGGCGTCACCGGTGAGGCCGGCATCATGGCTGGATAACGCAGGCGTGCTGGATGATGAGGAGGGGCGATCTGCTTCCATCACGGCCGCTCGGATGACGTCGATGATGGCGCCGATCCGCGCGCGCATGCCGCTGCGCGCTCGAGGAGCAACTCGCGCTCGCGCGCGTTGCGCGTGAGTGACGCCGCGCGTTGGAACTCCGAGCGGGCCTCGTCCTGGCGGCCGAGTTTCGACAGGAAGTCGGCGCGCACGGCTGGCAAGAGGTGGTAGCGCTCGAGCGATGGCTCCGAGGTCAGTGCATCCGCGATTGCCAGCCCTGCCTCCGGACCGAACGTCATCGCGATGGCGACCGCGCGATTGAGCTCTACGACCGGCGATGGTGCGAGCTGGGCGAGCGCGTCGTAGAGTGCCGCGATGCGTGCCCAGTCGGTCTCCTCGGGGACGCGTGCTCGCGCGTGACAGGCAGCTATCGCGGCCTGGAGCGAGTAGGGGCCGAGCGCGCCGCCCTGTCGCTCTGCGCGCTCGAGCGCCGCGAGACCACGGCTGATGAGGACGTGGTCCCAGCGTGCGCGGTCCTGATCGAGTAACAGGACTGGCTTCCCCGAGGCGTCGACCCGTGCTCTCAACCGCGACGCCTGGATCTCCATCAGCGCGACGAGACCATGGACTTCCGGCTCCTCAGGCGCGAGCTCCGCGAGGATACGTCCGAGGCGGAGCGCGTCTTCGCAGAGCTCGGGTCGCGCCCAATCGTCGCCTGCGGTCGCCGAGTAGCCCTCGTTGAAGATGAGGTAGATCACCTCGAGCACGGATGAAAGACGCTCGGCCAGCTCCGGCCCGCGGGGGACCTCGAAGGGGACGTGCGACTCGCGGAGGATCCGCTTGGCCCGTACGATCCGCTGTGCGACGGTGGGCTCCGAGACGAGGAAGGCGCGCGCGATCTCGTCGGTGGTGAGCCCTCCGAGCAGCCGGAGCGTGAGCGCCACGCGCGCCTCGGTGGAGAGAACCGGGTGACACGCGATGAACACGAGGCGCAGAAGGTCGTCACCGATGTCGTCGTCGATCGCGGCGTCGATGTCCGGCTCGCGGCTCTCCTGTTCGGCCCCCAGCTCGTGACCGAGCTCGTCGTGCTTGCGCTCGAGCATCTTGCTTCGACGCATCGAGTCGATAGCACGATGCTTCGCGGTGGCCATGAGCCAGGCGCCCGGGTTGTCCGGGACGCCCGACTCCGGCCACTTCTCGAGAGCGATCACCAGCGCGTCCTGTGCCAGGTCCTCGGCCACGCCGACGTCGCCCACCATCCGCGCGAGACTGGCGATGATCTTGGCGGACTCGATTCTCCAGACCGCGTCTATCGCGCGATGCGTAGCGGAAGCCGTCACGCCGACCAATCAAAGCACGGTCGGCGGTCGGTGCAAGCCGAGGGAGCGAGATGAGGGTGTCCGGTCTTGGAATTCGAGCGCGCTCAACCATAGCCAAAGATTCGTCCGTAAGGTCGAGCGCGCTTGAATTCCAAGATCTGACACCCACCACCTGCGCTCTCACCGTCGCCGGCCACGGGTGCCCTTACCGCTTCTCCGCCATCTGCGAGCGCACACGCTCCTCCTGTTCCCTGAGCTCAGGCGTGAATCCCGGGCCGAAGTCCTCCGCTTCGAACACCTGACGGATCTCGATCTCGGGCTCGCCCTCGAGGGGATTGGGGCAGCGCTTGACCCATTCGATCGCTTCTTCCTTCGACTTCACCTGAATCAGCCAGAAGCCGGCGATCAGCTCCTTCGTCTCGCTGAAGGGTCCGTCGATCACGGTGCGCTTCTTTCCGGAAAACTTGACGCGTGCTCCCTTCGAGCTCGGATGAAGTCCCTCGCCCGCGAGGAGTACGCCGGCTTTCGCCAGCTCTTCGTTGTACTTCCCCATCTCGGTGAGCAGCTCCTTGCTGGGGAGAACGCCCGCTTCCGTATTCTTGTCGGCTTTGATCAGGATCATGAATCGCATGGTCGTGTCTCCTTGCAATCTCGGGTTCGGAGCCAGCCGTCCGGGCGATCTTGACCGGGTACCGGCTCTGGCTCTACCATCACGTCGAACGAGGGTCCACGAGATCGACAACGAGCGCGATAATCTTCTGCAGGATGATCTTCTTCCAGAAGGATCGATCTCCACACATGTCGATCTTCCTCGGGCGGGGGCGTGTTGCCAGCGAGAATGACGCCACCCGTGTCAGGTAGGGCGTGGAAGAACGCGTACTCGTCCGCTGCGAGGCCTGCGCTTGATGACCACTGGATCACCTTCGCTCGACGACTTGTGGAACTCGATGCCACCAGGAAATCGCACCTTCGCCCCTGGCATGACGCAGAATCTGCCGACGGCGGCGAGGTGCTACCTGCAACACGCGATCGCGCCGACCGCAAGACTCGCGTCCGCTGTGAGATTGCGGATGCATGGCACGATCAAGCTCCAACGCTGGCTACCCTTCACGGCCGAACAGGTGATCCGGTCGGATGGCGAGATGCTATGGCAGGCCACGGTCAGTCGGTTCGGTTTGCCGATTCGCGGGTACGACCGCGTGGTGCGCGGCGAGGGCGCAATGCAGTGGAAGCTGCTCGGGTTGTTCACTGTGATGGCGTCTGCGGGCCCTGATATCACTCGATCGGCGATCGGGCGGGTCCAGGCCGAATCGCTGGCATGGCTACCATCCGCCCTCTACAGCAGCGATGTCTCCTGGACAGGCGTCGACATGGCCCACGCACACGTCCGGCGCTCCACACGGGGCGAGGTATCAGAACTGGATCTGACCGTGTACGATGACGGTCGGCTGAAAGCCGTAACGCTGCCTCGGTGGGCCGACCCGGACGGGAGGGGCTTCCGCTACGTCGACTTTGGCGCGCTGGCCGAGGAGGAAGCGACCTTCGACGGCTATACGATTGCCACACGTCTGAGAGTGGGATACTACCCCGGCACGGCGCGGTTCGAATCGGAAGGCGAGTTCTTCAGGGTCACGATCGATCATGCCAGTTATCGCTGATGATTGTCGACGATTTCCTGCCTGTCTATGACGTCTCGGACGCGGTCGCGACGGTGGTGGATGCCGACACGGCGACGACTTGGGGTGCCCTGTTGCAGGTGGACCTTATCGAGTTGGGACGCAGGCGACCGGCCGTAGCCGTGCTCGGCGCGTTGCGCGCGCTGCCGGAGGTGGTGAGTCACCTGCTGCACGGCGAGGCTCCGCCGCACGCTCCCAGGGAGCTGCGACTGCGCGATGCAGCCCGGATCCCGCACGGCGAGGGTGGCTGGATCCTGCTCGGCGAGCGGCCCAACGACGAGATAGCACTCGGCCTGGTTGGCAAGCTCTGGCGCCCAGTCATCGTGTACGCTGAGGTGACGAGCGCCGAGGAGTTCCGCGCCTTCGCGGAGCCCGGGTACGCGAAGACCATCTACTCCCTCTCGGTTCGCGCGTTGGACGAGAGGCGCACCCTGCTGTCGGGCGTGATGCGAACCGCGACTACCGACGAGCGGGCCCGCGACTGGTTCCGCCGCTACTGGACCTTCGGTGTGGGCTCCGGCGCCCATGTGCTGGTAACCGGCGTGATCGACATGGCGCGTGAGGCCGCGGAGCAACGCGCGCCACACTGAAGATGATCAGCAGCGCGGTCGGACCGCGTGGACGGCTCCGGGTGGGAGGCAGGATCGCGGGTGCGCTGCTGATCTCTGGCGCGGCCGCTCGTCTACTCCTGCCCTGGTACTGCGCTCGGGGAACCCGGAGCGATGAACGCCGCGCCTCCCTACCGGGCGACGATATTGTTGCGGAGCCCGAAACCGGCTACACACTGGCGCTCACCATCCGGGCAGCGCCGTCCGAGATCTGGCCGTGGATCGTGCAGATGGGGCGGGGACGAGGTGGATTCTACACCCACGAGTGGGTCGAGAATCTTCTGGGGGCCGGGATCCAGAATGCCGACCGCATCATACCCGATCTGCAGCATCTGGCAGTCGGTGACAGGATACCACTCACGCCCGACCCGTATCTTGGCCGGCCGGGTCAGTGGATGCTCGTTGCCCGGATCCAGCCGGAACGCTCCGTGGTATTCAGGCAGACGCTGCCCAATGGCGCAACCGCCACCTGGTCCATGGTACTCCGTCCCCAGGGTGATGGCACCACGCGACTGCTCTCCCGACGCAGGGGCGGCCAGCCGACGCTCTTCGACCGGGTGATGAAACCAGGCTACATGTTCATGGACCACGGCGTGCTGCGTGGCATTCGCGGACGGGTGGAGCAGGCACTGGAGCAGTTCGTGATGCATCGCCCGTAGCGGGGAAGGGCGCCCACGACGGGGTTGGCACCGGCGATTCGATAGATGTATCTTCGCCGGAATCCTTAGCGCGAGGAGCGTTTCGATGGAGCGCATTTCGGCCGTGCTGATCGCGCTATCGTTCGGGGCGGCGACTGTCATCACCGTCGCCCCCGCTCCCGCACTCTCGCAGACGAGCGATCCGGCCGCTGGTGTCGCTGCGGCGCCTGCCGTGGCGCCTGCCGTGGCGCCTGCCGTGGCGCCTGCCGTGGCGTCCGTGACCACGATCATCGACACGGTAGGGTTCGATCCGCTAGCCGCCACCGAAGCCTACATGGCGCAACTCTCGCCCGAGGCGAGGGCCCGGTCGGATGCGTATTTCGAGGGCGGCTACTGGCTATTGTTCTGGGGCTTTCTCTACGGCCTTGGTGTTGCCTGGCTGCTCCTCGGCACGCACCTCTCGACCCGCATGCGCGATGTCGCTGAGAAGCTGACTCGCTCCAGATGGTTGCAGACCGGGATCTACGCCGCGCAGTACATACTGCTGGCGGCTATTCTGAGCTTCCCGCTGACCTTGTACAGTGGCTTCTTTCGGGAGCACCAGTATGGACTTTCCAACCAGAGCTTCCCACAGTGGATGCGTGATCAGTTGGTGGGGTTGGCGGTGGGTGTCGTGCTCGGCGTCATCGCGCTGACCATCATCTACGCAGTGATCCGGAAGGCAACCCGGAGTTGGTGGCTCTGGGGGGCGGTGGTAGCGGTGGTCTTCCTGGCGCTCGTCGCCACGATCGCGCCGGTATACATCGCACCATTGTTCAACACCTATAGACCGCTGCCGGAGAGCCAGCTCAAGACGCAGATCCTCGCGCTGGCCCGCGCCAACGGAGTGCCAGCGGACAATGTGTACGAGTTCGATGCGTCGAAGCAGAGCAAGCGGGTGAGCGCCAATGTCTCGGGGATGTTCGGCACCGCGCGCATCAGCCTCAATGACAACCTCATGAACCGGAGTACTCCCGCCGAGGTGAAAGCGGTGCTCGGTCACGAGATGGGTCACTACGTGCTCAACCACGTTTACAAGGGGTTGGTGTTCTTCGCCATCGTGATAGTGGTGGGGTTCGCTTTCGTGTCGTGGGCGTTCACGAAGGTACATGCGCGTTGGGGCGATCGGTGGGGAATACGGGACGTGGGTGATGTGGCCGGCCTGCCGTTACTCGCTGCACTGTTCTCCAGCTACACGTTCGCCGTCACGCCGGTCACCAATACCATCACGCGCAGCGCGGAGGCCGAGGCCGACATGTTCGGGCTGAATGCGGCACGCGAGCCGGATGGCTTTGCCGGGGTCGCCGTGCAGCTCTCGGAATACCGCAAGATGCATCCCGGCCCTGTGGAGGAGTTCATCCTCTTCGACCATCCGAGTGGCTGGAATCGCATCCACCGCTCCATGGTGTGGAAGGCAGAACACATTGACGACGCGGATATTGCGGCCGCGAAGTGATGTGGCTGCATGGTGAACGGAACGCGCCCATCCCTGCCTGGGCGGGTACATAGGTAGCAACCTCTCGCCGGAGGTACCGTCCATGAGCACGACCGCGGAGTTCTTCGATGCAATAAGAGCGGGCGATCTCGCCAGGGTGGAAGTGCTGCTCGGGGCCAACCCGTTGCTCACGGATTCTGTTTCCGCCGACGGTCTATCCCCTCTGGGGTTGGCTGCCTCCTCCGGGCAGCCGGAGGTGCTCGAGTTTCTTCTGAAGAGCGGGGCAGACCCGAATGCCGCCTCACAGGATCAGATGGGACTCACTCCACTCCACAGCGCCGTGGCGCACCAGCAACCCGAGACATCCTTGCGGATGGCCACGGCTCTTCTGCAATCGGGAGCTGATCCGAATGTGCAGCAACATGGCGGCTGGACTCCGCTGCACGAGGCGGCGGCGCTCGGACGCGCGAAGATCCTCGTCCTTCTCCTCGATCACGGAGCCAACCCCAATGCTGTCACCGCCGATGGCAAGACTCCTGGTCAGAAGGCCAGGGAAGCCGGGCACGGGGAGATCGCTGCGCGGCTGCACCAGTGAGCCACGCTTTGCCCTGCCAGCGCGCTGCTCAGGCGCGTCTCACCGCTGACCGCCAGCCCCACTGCGCGCCGCCCGAGGCGCCGGCAGCGCCTCGCGCGGTAGCTTCTGGTCGCGCTGTGCGGTGAGGTAGGCCATGGTGGCCACGACCGTGGACATCTGCTGCACATCCGCGGGCTGTATCCGGTCGACCACGTCCATGTTGGAGTGATGCGTGCGGGAGTTGTACTCGTAACGCTCCTGCATGAACTGGAACGCAGGTAGTCCGAACGCACGGAATGCCATGTGGTCGGTGGAGGTGACGGAGCGTGGGCTCAGGATCTCCACGCCGAGGTCGCGTAGTGGGGCGGTGAAGGCCTTGAAGATGGGTGCCACTCCATCGATGCCTTCCATCCATACGCCGCGGATCTTACCTGTACCGTTATCGATGTTGAAGTAGCCGGCGAAGCGCTCGTAGCCCGGTTCGAGCTTCATCGTGCTGGCGTCGCCGATGTACTTGCTCGCGTAGAAGCGAGAGCCGAGCAGGCCTGACTCCTCGCCGCCCCAGAGGCCGATGCGAATGGTACGGCGCGGCTTGATACCCACCGCCCGGAGGATGCGCATGGCTTCCATCATGACCGCGCTGCCGCTGGCGTTGTCGGTGGCGCCCGTGCCGGAGTGCCACGAATCGAAGTGGGCGCCGATGAGGACGACTTCGTCTTTCAGTTCGGGATCGGTACCCGGGATCTCGGCCAGTACGTTGAAGCCCCGGGGCGTGGTCTCGTCGTGGAATCTGGTCCTGACGTCGAGGCGCATCTTCACCGGCACGCCCTTGTCGATGATGCGCACCATGCGGTTGTAGTGCTCGACCGCCACCGTGAGCTGCGGCAATCCGTTGCCAGCCGTGGAGTCGTTGGGGCCGCCTCTCCCCACGAAGATGGTGCCGCCATCCACCTTCTGCGCGTACCACGAGAGGTCGCTGCCGCCCGCGGAGCTGTCGGCGTCGGAGCCACGATCGAGCAGCGCCACCACGCCTTCGTCCTTGTAGAAGTCCTGCAGCTTCTCCTGGAACGCGCGCATGGCGCGGAACTGCTCACCGGAGCGTCCGCCTCCCATAGCTCGTGTGGGCGACGGAACGTTCAGGGCCTCCTGGATCTCCTTCTCGCCCATCCGCAGCACGATCCGACCGTCGAGCATGCGTACCGTGCGTGCTGGTTGGGTGAGCACGATCTTCCCGCGCAGCTTGCCTCGATACTTCGCGAAGTCGGATTCGCTGGTGATCACCGGCCGTACGACTTCGGCCACCACTGATCCGTGCGTTCCTGGTGTCCACGCCTTGGGATAGGCAATGAGCGGCGACACCTGAGGCGCGATCATCTCGGCGGAGAGGTGCTCCAGCGACCAGCCCTTGCCGAAGGCGTAGCGCTCCTGGCGTACATTGGCCAGCCCCCACGATCGCATGGTCTTCATGGCCCACTGGCCGGCCTGCTCCTTCGTGGGGCTACCCTCGAGTCGCGGTCCGTAGATGTCGGAGAGCCAGATGATGTGGTCCATGACCTGCGACCGGTTGAGCCCTTCGTCACGGATGCGTTGGACGGTGGCCGTGTCGATGCGCTCGGCCTGGGCGTGGCTGGGCGCTATCGGCGTCATGAAGAAACAGGACGCCAGCGTAACGCAGAGCATTGATGCGGGGGTGAGACGGCGGGACATGTTGGACTCCGAGGTGATCGATGATCGGGGATCACACATACGACGAAGATGATGGCGGTACTACTCGACATCAGGCTTACCCGGGGAGCAACCCGAGCAGGGCTCGGGTTGCTCCCCGGGTAAGCCTGCAGAGCGTCAGTGGTCGCTCAACTCGGCGCTCTTGCCGGCGTCGAGGTCGTTCCAATTGAGAATTGCGTTGAAGCCCAGCATGTAGGTGCCCTGCGTCTGCCACCGCCAGAAGGGCCGGATGGCGAACATGACGATATGGCCATCGCCCAGTGGTTCGTCCACGATCTGCGCGCGGTTGGACAAGGCCTCACCGCCGGTGAGTACGCCCGAGAGGAGCATATCGGCGGAATCCTTGGGGAAGTGCATGATGACCCGCGGCCGCTCGCTCGACGCGTCACCACTGGACCCGCCACGGCCCGGGTTCCCGCCCCGCTCCGTAGCCTCCTTCGCTTCGCCGACGCTCTCGCTCTCGTTCACGTGCCCGTCTGGATTCCAGGGCGAGAGGTGCATGGGGTTGGCCATGGGCGTCACGTTCTGACTCGTAGCCGCGCCACGGCGCCCGAAGCCACGTGACTGGTCCGCGCTGCTCTCGGCGCGGATCACTGGGCCCTGGCTGAAGTACACGGGGAGTTGATCGTGCTCGTAGCCGTAGACGATCGGGCTCTTCATGTCGCTGATTATCCCGCGCATGATGCTGCCGCGTGCGAAGAGTTTTTCGGGCTCCTCGATCGTCACGCCCGGCGTGAGGTTGTAGTTGGGGAAGATCGTGGACGTTGCCCCCTCGACGATGAGCGTGCCGCCCTGCTGTACGAACGCGTAGAGGTTCATCACTCCCTCGATTCCCATGCCGCCGCGGATGTCGCTTGCGGAGTCGGGAGTGCCGAGGCTGGGAGTCGCGGCGCTCTTCCTGTATGGCAGCGGACTGGCGCCGGTCCTGGTGATTCCGTTGACCATGGCCTGCACAGTGCCGCCCACATGGGGGAAGATGATCACGTCGTAGCGCTGCCGGAGGTTGCCCTCGCGGAGCTTGATGTCGCCGAAGTAGGTATAAGGCACGCCGTACGTATCGAGAGCGGCTCGTACCCACCCCTCGTCCTGGGTGCGCGTCCAACTGTGCACGTAGCCGATCCGCGGGATGTCCAGGTCGTGGGTGCGGACACTGGGTGCCGTGGGCAAGGCGTAGGCGGAGAGGCCGAGGTCGCGGAGCACCGGCTCCAGCGCGCTGCGGTTGGCGTTGCGGATGATGAGCGCGCCCGCGCGGAAGTGGCGGCCGGCGGCTTCGAAGTCATCCTCGGCGGCTTCCATCTTCACCTTGGCAAGCTTGAAGCGGAACGCGGCGATGTTGTTGTCGGCTGTGTGGTCAACAACCACCACGCTGCCGCTTCCCGCGATGCCGCCCGCCGCGCGCGCTTCGGTGGTGACCAGTGTCATAGGCTGAGCGAGCAGGCTCTTCTCGCCGACAGGCGTGATCGTCAGGTCACGCATGAGCGAGAACGTCCAGCCCGTGTCATCGTACGGGGCGGGGTTCTCGGGCGAGTACCTCTGCAAGGCGAAGTACATGTCCGCCAGGGTGCGGTAGGGCTGATCGCCGCGGATGATGTAGTCGCCTGGCCTCACCGCCACTTCGCCCGCCCTGAACGCCGTGGTCGCGACGTGAACCTCCAGGCCCTGCGCGCGCAGGTCGTTGATCGCGTCGGCCGCGTTGGCCTTGCGGCGCTGCTGGGCGGGAATGACCCAGCCGTACGTCGGGCCGGTCCTGCCCTTGTCCACCGCGCGCTGATTCTTACGCCAGTAGTTGTCCAGGTACGTGTCCTTGTTCTTCGCCGTGTGATTGAGCGAGAACAGGATGGCTGACTCCTGGATGTTGGTGTTGTTGCGCGGCCCCCAGTTGATGCTGTCCAGCGGTGGGTTGGGACGAAACCATTCGCGGCTGGTGGTCGTGGCGCGGGGGCGGACGACGTAGTTGTCCGGGCCGTAGCTCTGTACCTCGTAGAATCGCCCGATCGAGTTGTGCGTGTGGGCGATGAAGAACAGGTAGTTGGGCACCCAGCCGTCGTAGAATCCGTAGGTCCACACGCCCGGCACGCCGCGCTTGGTCATCTCCATCACGTCGTTCTGCGCCAGCATCCACCACTCGCTCACTGTTATCGGGTCGATCTGCTCGTTGTACGGTCCGGTACCGGTAGAGGAGTACAGGTAGGTCTGGGCTTCGTGCAGGTCGTGCAGGACCGTGGGATGCCAGTCGAGCACGGCCTGGGTGGTGTGCTTGGTGAGCGCCAGGAACTGTCCCATGCCATCGCGGTTGTTGTCGTGTTGCACGTACTTGCCCCAGTACATGAGCGGCAGTTTGGTGGCACCCTTGGGCAGCTTCTTGTTGTAGTAGTAGGTATCCGCTTCCTTGTCGCGCCCATCCACCTCGACCAGCGGCGTGATGAGCGTGATCACGTTGTTGCGGATCTCCTGGATGAAAGGCGTCTCTTCCACCGCGAGTCGGTAGGCCAGCTCCATCAACATCTCCGGCCCACCCAGCTCGGGCGAGTGGATGCCGCTGGTGATGTAGTAGATAGGCTTTGCGGTATGGATCAGCTGCTGCGCCTCCGCCTGGCTGGTCTTGCGCGGGTCGCCGAGAGCGGCCAGCATGTCGCGGTACTTGTCGAGCTCCGCGATTGTTGCCTCGTCGGCCACCGCCGCGATGATCATGTCGCGCCCTTCCTCGGTCTTGCCAATGCGCCATACCTTGACCCGCGGTGAGGCCTTGTCGATGGCGTCGAAGTACCGGTAGATCTCGGCCGAACGGCTCACCTCTCCCGGCGTGCCGACGATACGACCCAGCACCTTGAGGGGCGTGGGCACCGTGGCCGATGCGGGAAGGTGGTCCACGAGCTCGGTGGAGATTCGCGGATCCTGCAGGTATTCCTTGATCCTGGCCGTGTACTCCTTATCCACGGCCTGCTGCGCGCCGACGATGCTCGGCAGCAGCAATGCGGCGGCGGCCAGCGTGCACATGATCCGGCGCGTCGGGCGTGTCGTGTACGACATCACTTCTCCTGACGGATTGGAGGCAAGGGGCGCCTGGAGGGAGGCGCCGCGAGGGGTATCGAGATAATACGTGCGGCGGCCACCGGACGTTCGGAGCTACAGGCCAGCGTACATATTACCGTACATCCAGAGAATAGCTCATCGGTAAGTTCGAGATCCATTGCATGCCACGTCCGAGGTGCGCGCAAGATGATCCTGCATGAGCGTTGGTTCGTCGACGGGAGACGATTCCCGGTCCAGTACGATCGCTGGCTCGCGCCAGAGAGCCTGATCCCGGTCGCGATCGCCGTAGCTATCACGGCATTGATAGTCGTACTGTGGCGCGCGCGCGGCCGCCGGGCTCTCGTTCCGGGGCCAGTGCGGCTCGGCATGCCCTGGGAGAATTATCAGAGGCTTCTATCATGGATGCCTCTCGTTATCGGACTGCACACTGGTGTTCCGCTGCTCGTCAGTGGGGTGAGCGGCGACCTCTTCTTCCCGAACCTCCAGCTGCCGGTGAATCTGTTGGGCGGCCTGCTCGGCCTGGCGGAGATTGCTGTAGCATTGAGCTTCATCTACGGTGCCCTGGCGCGACCAGCCGCCGCGGTACTCGGTCTCACGTGGCTGGTGGGTGTGATGGTGTTTGGTCCGGTGCGGCTGGTGGAGCACACGGAGCTCATCGGCATCGCCTTCTTCCTGTTCGCTACTGGCCGCGGCCCGCTCGCATTCGACATGGCACTCGAGCGGCTGCACAGGCCCGCCATGCGGCTCGTGCCGTATGCGGTACCGGTGCTCCGGGTCTGCACGGGGATAGGGCTCACCGTGGTCGCGTTCACCGAGAAGCTCTGGAATCTGCCGATGGGGCTCGAGTTCCTGTCGGTGCACCACTTCAATTTCTTCCCGGCCATAGGGATGCCCGTGAGCGACACCATGTTCCTGCTGATGGCAGGAACGGTGGAGCTGACGTTGGGGCTTGTGCTGGTGTCTGGCGCTTACGTGCGTCTGTTGATTCTCGTGACGTTGCTGCCGTTCAACCTCACGCTGCCATTCCTGGGCTGGCGTGAGCTGGTGGGGCATCTGCCCATCTATGGCATCATGGCGCTGCTCCTACTGTGGGGTGAGGGAGAGGGCCAGGGCGAGCGAGTGGGCGAGCCAGCCACTCGCTCGCCCGTGCTTGTGGGGCAGAGTGAGGCGCGCTACGCTAATGGATAGGGGCCTTTCCAAGGATGGTACAGGGATGTCGGTCAAGCATGTGGACGATGTGCCGGCGCAACCGGTCGGCGCAGGGCAGGGTACGACTCGGCAGGTTCTCATAGGGCCCGATGAGGGCCCGAATTTCGCCATGCGCCGCTTCGTCATGCAGCCGGGTGGTGGTATGCCCCCGCACACGAACAGAGTGGAGCACGAGCAGTACGTGTTGCGGGGCAGCGCAACCATCGGGATCGCCGACCGGAAGATCGACGTCCAGCAGGGCGATGTGGTCTACATTCCCGCCGGTACTCCGCACTGGTACAAGGCTCATGACGGCGAGCCGTTCGAGTTCCTCTGCGTGGTCCCCAACCAGCCCGACAAGATCGAGCTGGTGCCGGAGTGTTGAGTCGCGTTGGTAGCTCACATCACTCGCGTCGCGTGGGTGGCTCTGGTTGCCCGCGGGCGCCGGTGGGCTCGTGGAGCTCGGCTCATCTGTGTCATCCCGCTCACGTGGCGTGAGCACGGCAGATCAGGGAGGAGTGAGTTATGGCCAATCGCAAATTCACCGACCGGGACGGCCAGCAGTGGGAGGTGCGCGATCGCTCGAGCGCCGAGTGGATACTCGAACCTGTTCTCGGGAATCCAGGCCGGCCGCGGCGCATCAAGCCACCCGGCTATGAGCAGGACCCGTTCGAGCTCAGCGAGCAGGAGTTGCGTGGCATGTTGGAACGGAGCGACGCCGGTGCCTGGCCGGCCACGCCGCAGCGGAAGTCGCCGTTCCTCGATTGAAGACGTATAACGTGTAGCTGAGCAGCACCCGTTCCGGAACGCTACGCACGCTGCCAGGCCCGCCTCCGCGGCTATTGCACGCTGTACTCCGTGATGGACTTCCCCTGCAGGTATTTGTCGAACCAGTTGAGAATGTGCTGCAGTCGCTCGACGCGGTGCATGGGTTCGCCCGAGCGCGAGAGCTCGTGCGATTCTCGGGGGAAGAGTACCATGACCGTGGGTTTGCGCTGCGCCTTCAGCGACCGGAACATGGCCTCCGTACCCTGTCCGCTGGGCGTGCGCAGGTCCGCCTCGCCATCGATCAGCATGAGCGGCGTCTCGATCTGCCCCGCGAAGCGCGTCGGTGAGCGGCGCAGAAATTCCTCTGGATCCTGGAACGGCATCGTGCGGAACCAGCTCGGGGTGAAGAGGGTGAAGTCGGCGGTGTACCAGAAGCCGATCCAGTCGGCCACCGAACGCTGGGAGACGGCCGCCGCGAACCGGTTGGTCTGCGTCACTGTCCAGTTGGTGAGCAGTCCGCCGCCGCTCCCGCCGGTCACACCCATGCGCTTCTCATCCACGTAGCCACGGCGCACGAGCGAGTCCACTGCCACCATCAGATCTTTGTAGTCGTCGCCGGGATACCTGTACTGGATGATGTTGGCGAACTCCTGGCCGTACGACGTGCTCCCCCGAGGATTGGTGTAGAGCACGATGTATCCCTTGGCTGCCATCCACTGGAACTCGTGGAAGAAGGTGTACCCGTACGCGGTGTGCGGTCCGCCGTGAATCTCCAGGATCAACGGGTACTTCTTGCTCGGCGAGAAGTCCGGCGGCTTCAGGATCCATCCCTCGATCTTCTTCCCATCGAAGCTGCGATACCAGAACTGCTCCGGTTCGGGAAGCTCGAGTTGCACGAACAACGAATCGTTGATGTGTGTCAGTTGGGTGAGCTGCTTCGTGGCAGCGTTGAACGCGTACACGTCGCCGATGTGCGTGGGGTCGCTGATCGTGAGAGCGAACTTCGAAGCATCGGGCGTGGCAGTGTAAGCCATGATATCATGGTCGCCCGTGGTGAGTGCCTCGCTGCGCCCCGACGCCACGTCGAAGCGCCGCAGGTTGGAGGTGCCATGCTCGCCGGTGGCGACGATTATCTCCTTGCCATCGGCCGTCCAGATGAGCGGGCTCGAGCCGCCGCCTCCGCGCGGGGCCGCCTGGTCGCCGCCAGGGCCGTCGCCTATAGAGAAGTCATAATTCGCCGCGAGGTTCTTCGGCTGGTCGCTCCTCGCTGAGACGAAGAGATCGGTCTGGTTGTCCGATCGAACTCTGGGTGGGTTGAGAAAACCGGCGAACGCAAACGAGTTTCCGTCGGGCGACGGTATTGCGCCATCGATCGGCCCGTCGATGTCGATGACCTTCTCCATGCTCCCACCGGTGGCCGGCACGGAGTACACGTCGCTGTTGGGCGGGTAGTAGTACGACTCGGCAACACGATCGCTGGTGAAGTAGATGCGCGATCCGTCCGGGCTCCAGGCCACATCGCCCTCATCGTAGTCGCCCGATGTGATCTGCTCGGCCTTCACGGGAGCATTGGCGCCGAGCTCCACCGGCACGGTCCAGATATGCCGGTGGCGCGCGAGGTCGAGGAATCCTTCCCCGTTGCTCCGGAAGATGGCTTGCGTGATTACTTTCACGTCGCTCCGGGGCTCTCCCTTCGCGCTGTCACGCTCGGAGCAGGGGCAGTCAGCAGTCTGTGCCGAGTCCGTCAAGTCAGATGGTTTTGTCTGACTCGTGAACGCGATTGTCTTGCCATCTGGCGACCAGTTGGGCGTGGAGGCGCCGCGCGGGGCATCGGTCAGTTGCCGCGCCTCGCCGCCACTCATGCCGAGGAGATAGATCTGGGGGCGGCCCTTCTCCTCGGAACGCACGAAGGCGAGCGTGCGGGAGTCTGGCGACCACCTCGGTGCGCTATCATGGACGCCCGAGGTGAGCTGTCGCGGCGGTGAGGAGGCATCGGTCGGTACGCTCCAGATGCTCGTCTCATAGCCCGTGTGCTTCGCGTTCACGGTCACCAGCACGTAGGCCACCTGCCCGCCGTCGGGTGATATGCGCGGATCGGCTACCCACTTGAAGTGGTACAGGTCGTCCTGAGTGATCGGGCGCTGCTGCGCCGCGAGTGGCCTTGCGGCAAGGGCCGCGAGTAGCGGTAGGGCCAGGCAGAACCGCGCGACGAACTTCATGAAGGGATCCTCTGGGAAGATCCCGGAAACGATAGTGGCCGGTATGGGAGTCGTCCAGCTACGACGCCGGCCGTCTGGCGACCCAGGCCTGTCTGGACATCGAGTCGCGCGGTCCCGCACTGCGCGACGGGGTGGAATTCGCGTCGCGCACGCCGGGAGTAGATGCAGCGGCTCAGCTCAGCGCCAGTTGATAGAACGCTCCCAGAATGCCGCCGTATACCAGGTGCGCGAGGATGGTGATCAGGGGGGTCTGGCGGCCGTAGTTGAGCGCCATGAAGCCGGGCGGCTCCAGTTCTCGTGTGGGCTCCGGCCCGCGCTGCTCGCTCGCCATCCGCGGGTGGAAGCCCGGGAGCACGGGCATCAGCGCGACGAGTACCGCCAGACCATGTACGAGTCCGATCCCCGCACCGAGCCACCAGGTGGCCCGGTGCCAACTCTCGAACGCCAGCGCGTATAACAGCGCGAAGATCCACCCATTCACGAAATGGACGAGGAACCCGATCATCCCCGCGCGGCTGCGGTCGGGTGTGAACATGGTGCCCACGATGAACGGGATGCTCATGCGAGAGAGTCCCAGCCCCTGCCCCGCAGACAACATGGTTGTCAACACCACCGTCGCCACGAAGCCCCACAGTAGCACGCTGGCGATATTCACGCGCCCATCCTCGTCTCTGGTTCGTGCGGGTGACGCACCGGGTGCTCCACGGGCTCGGTTACCCTCTGCCGCGCGGAGTCCAGTTGCAGCGCCGCATCGATGAGCCCCACGTGCGTGAATGCCTGAGGGAAATTGCCGAGCGCCGCTCCGGACTCGGGGTCGATTTCCTCGGCGAACAAGCCGACATCGTTCGAGTATCGCAGGATCTGCTCGAACAGCGCCGTGGCACCGTCGATGTCGCCGGACATGGCCCGCGCGCTCACTGCCCAGAAGCTGCAGATCCCGAATGCCCCCTCGCCGGGCGGCAGCCCGTCGTTCTCGGCCATGTATCGGTAGAGGAGACCATTCCTGCCAAGACGGGTTCGGATCACCTCCTGCGTGCTCCTCATTCGTGGTGAGCGCGGGTCGGCATAGCCATGGCGAGCGAGCTGGAGAAGGCTGGCGTCGACATCACTGCCGTCGAACACGCTCACGTAACTGCCAATGCTCTCGTTGAATCCGTGCTGCTCGATCGCTTCCCCGATCTCCTGCTGCTCGCTCATGAAGCGGTTCACTGGAACTCTGAGGTGGCCGGCGTGGTGTAGTTTGAGGAGCCGGTCGAGTGCGACCCAGCACATAGCCTTGGAGAACGTGTGATGCTGGCGCCCACTGCGGATCTCCCAGATGCCCTCGTCGGGCTCGCGCCAGCGTCGGCACACGGTCTTGCCGAAGCTGATGAGCATGCGCGCCGTGAGACGATCCAGCCGCCCGCCGCGCCGGGTGAACTCGTGCACCGCGTCCAGCACCTCACCATACACGTCGAGTTGGAGCTGCCCCGAGGCCTGGTTCCCGATGCGCACTGGTCGCGAACCGGCGAAGCCCGTGAGGTGAGTGAGCTCTGTTTCCGCGACATCATGCCGGCCGTAGACGTCGTACAGGATCTGCAATTCCGGCCTGGTCATGCGTGTGGAATGGAGCAGCCACGACAGGAACGACTCGGCTTCGGCCATGTACCCGAGGTCGAAGAGCACCTGCAGCGTGAGTGACGCGTCGCGCAGCCAGCAGTAGCGGTAGTCCCAGTTCCTGATGCCGCCGATCTTCTCTGGCAGGGAAGTGGTCGGGGCAGCGACAACCGCGCCCGAAGGTGCATAGGTCATGAGCTTCAGGACAAGGGCACTCCGCACGACGGCGTCCCGGTACGGTCCGTCGTACGTGCAGCGCGAGGCCCAACCTTTCCACCATCGAGTGCTGGTTGAGATCTTGTGCTCGACGGCGGCACCGAGGGGTGGGATGATCGCCGGCTCGCCCTCGCTGTAGACGAGCGAGACATACCGGCACTCACCGGACTTCAGCGTGTGGCTGGCGCGTGCCTCGGATCGGTCGTCCGAGAGCCTGAGTGGGGCATCGCTCCTGAGAATGAGGAGCTCGTCCCGATACTCGTAATAGATGCCGAGTTGTCCTCGATCGCGGAGGCGAGGCACCATTCGGGCATAGTCGGGCCGTGGGTCGCAGATCACCTCCATGGGCACCTCGCCATCCACGCATTCGATCCTCCGCAGGACCTGGTGCTGTGGCCAGAGGTGATGGCGTTTCTCTTCTTCCGACGCTACTGGCATCAGGTCGAGAAGTCGCACGGTGCCTGTAGCGGTATGGAAGGTGGTCTCCAGGATGTTCGTGTCGTCGATGTAGCGACGTGTAGCGGTGAAGCTCACCGTTGGGCGAATCACGAATCGGCCGCCGTTCCCGGCGTCGAGGATCGCGCCGAAGAACGACGGGCTGTCGAATCGTGGCCAGCAGAGCCAGTCCAGTGATCCATCACGGGAGATCAGCGCGGCCGAGCGGCAATCCCCGATGATGGCATAGTCCCCGATGGCGGGCGGTACGGGGCTACGAGCCACTATGCGTCGCGTCGGCTAGGGCGGAACCGCAGGCTCCGTGGCCGCGATCCCGATGACTGTTCATCTGCATCTTCTTCATCTCTCTCCCCATCCCGGCCGAGTAATCCCGCCATCGTGATGCACATCGCGCGCCGGTGCTACGGTGGAGTCGCCACGCTTTCAGCAACACACTAGGGGTGCACCTTCCCTCCGTCTGTCGCGCGCAACTCGAGCGGCGCCACGTCCAGTGCCTTCAGTCCGGACTCCACGGTCTTGCGATCACCCACGATCACCACCGCAATAGAATCGGGGTTGACGTGCTGGCGAGCCGCGCGCTGGACAGCGGCCTGACTCACCCCATCCACCTGCCGCACATAGCCATCGTAGAAGTTGACCGGCAGGTCGTACAGCACGATGGGCACGAGCTGTCTGGCGATCTGGCCGGTGGTCTCGAAATCGCCTGGGAGTTGGAGCTGCAGCAGCTGCTTCGCCCGGGATAGCTCCGTGGCCGGCACGGTATCGCGAATCGCGTGGAGCTCGTTCAGAAACTCCAGCAATGCCGAATCCGTCTTTGCCGCCACTACCTCGGCGCTCGCCGTGAACGGCCCAGCCTCATGACGCATCGAGAAGCCAGAGCGCGCGCCATAGGTATAACCGTGGGTCTCGCGGAGGTTCTGGTTGAGCCGGCTGCTGAAGGAACCGCCGAGGATCGTGTTCATAACCTCGATGGCGAAATAGTCCTCGGTAGAGCGCGGGACGCCAACTCCACCGATGCGGAAGGAAGACTGTGCGGCGCCCGGCTTGTCGATCAGGTAGATGGTCCTTGCCATAGCTGCCGGTGCGGCGCCATAGGTGATGGTCGGCACCGCCTGGCGCCCCCACGCGCCCAACAAGTTCTGCGCGCGGCGCTCCACATCCTCCGGCTTCACATCGCCCACCACGATCAGCGTAGCGTTGTTGGGCCGGTAGTAGGTCTCGTAGAAGTGCTGGACATCCGACCGACTCAGCGCACCCACCGAGCGTTCCGTGCCGGTGAGAGGGTGCCCGTACGGATGCCCAGTTCCATAGACGATCGAGGCAAACGCTCGATCGGCGATGGCGGGGCCGCGGTCCTCGAGCTGGAGGAGCGCGGTGAGCCTATCCCGCCGTACTCGCTCCATATCGGCGTCGGGGAATGCGGGGTGGAGCACCAGGTCGCCGAAGAGCGCGAGCGCACTGTCCATCTGCGCGGTGGTCGTGTGCAGCGTGACGGTAGAGGCGTCCCATCCGCTGCGCGTGCCCAGGCCGACGCCGAGATAGGCCGTCTGGTCGGCTATCTCCAGAGCGCTGCGCGTAGTGGTTCCCTCGTCGAGCATGTCTGCCGTGAGCGCGGCGAGGCCGCCACGGCCGGCTGGGTCGGCCTCCCCACCGGTGTGGATGAGGAGAACGTAGTCGACTACCGGAAGTTCATGCTGCTCCACGATCATGAGCGTGAGCCCGTTGTCCAGCTCACGCGTGACCACTGGTGGCAGCTTCACGGAGGGCGGCGGCGCGAGCACCGGCGGGGCGGTGAGGTCCATGGGCGCCGGCGTGGGCGAGGACGCGCAGGCATTCGCCAGCATCACTGCTACCGTAGCGGCGGCGATCCCGCAGTGCGCGAGGGGGCTCTGGCGAGGACGGGGACGGGAGCTCATCGTCCACCTCCGGCGGCGGTGACCATCATGTTCGTCTTTCCCTCTGGAACCACCGTGAGCACGACCCTGGCTGCTCCGAGATACGTGCGCGCCGCGCGTTGCACATCGGACGCCGTCACTCCGGAGTAGCGCTCGGCGTCCTGCCGCGCGTAGTCCGGAGTCCCCACGAAGTAGTTGTAGAAGTTGAGCTGATCGGATTTGCCGAGTACCGATGCCAGGCCGTCGAGCTGCCGGGCGAGAATCGTATTCTGTGCGCGCGAGAGCTCGCGCGCGGTGATCCCGCCAGCAATTATTCTCGCGATCTCCTCGTCCACCATGGCAGCCATGCGTGACGGCGCCTGGTCTGGCTTGGGTGTCACCACGATCTGGAAGACACCATCCAGGCGCATGCTCCGCTGGTATGCCGTCACGTCCTGCGCAACCTGCGCGTCGTACACCAGGCTCTTGTAGAGGCGCGAGTTCTTGTCGCCAGCTAGTACGTAGGCCAGGACGTCGAGCACCGCGTCATCGGGAGCGAAGGCCTTTACCGAGTGCCAGCTCTCGTAGAGCCGTGGGAGCTGTACACGATCCTCGAGTACGAGGAAGGTGTCGGCCGCCACGGTGAATGACGGTACCGCGGGTCGCGGCGGTGAGTCCTTGCTGCGCGGGATGTGGCCGAAGTAGCGCTCCACCCAGACCTTTACCGAATCGCGATCGAAGTCTCCCGCAATGGCGAGGGTAGCGTTGTTGGGCGCGTAGTAGGTATTGAAGAAGTGCTTGACATCGTCCAGCGAGGCCGCCGAAAGATCGGCCATCGAGCCGATCACATCGTGGTGGTAGGGGTGTGCCTCGGGGAAGAGCGCGGCGAGGATCGTCTCATCTGCACGCCCGTAGGGCACGTTGTCCACGGATTGCCGCCGTTCGTTCTTCACCACGTCGCGCTGCAGGTCGAGCTTGGCCTGGTCCATGGTGGGCAGCAGGAACCCCATGCGATCGGCGTCGAGCCAGAGTGCCAGCGGCAACGCGTTCGAGGGCATCCACTCGTAATAGTTGGTGCGGTCCTGCGAAGTGGAGCCGTTGTTGCTCGCCCCCGCGGCCTCGAGCCAGTTGTCGAACTTCCCAACCGGCACGTGCTCGGAACCCATGAACATGATGTGCTCGAAGAGGTGCGCGAAGCCCGTGCGACCGGGCTGCTCGTCGCCAGACCCCACGTGGTACCAGGTGTTGACCGCCACCACCGGGGTGGAGTGGTCCGGCGCCAGGATGACCTCGAGTCCGTTGGAGAGGGTGTATTTCTCGAACGGGATCGCCGGTACCGCCTGAGCCATGGCTGGCGGTACGGAGAGCGCGCTGATGACGAGGCTGAAGAGGTACCACTTACGCATGCGTCCCTCCGGAGGGCTTGGCTGATCTGGACCACGGAGTACGCCGTGTCCAGTAGAGCAGGTGCGTGACGACCTCATCGAGTACTGTGGTGTTGATCTCCCAGGCGATCTGCTGCCTGCCCTGTCCTTCACGGTACCGAGTCCAGTACCCGTCGCTTTTCCATGGCGTCTATGTCGAATGCCACTGCCGCTACCGTGCTGGTGCTGGCATCTCGAGCGTCACGAAGAGCGGGCGGTGGTCCGAGACCATGGTGGCCGGAGAGCGAGCAGCGAGACAGTGGACGCCGCGCAGGAAGATGTAGTCGATTCTGCGCTCTGGGTCGTCCGAGGGGAAGGTGTAGCCTGCGCCGTTGCCACACGCGGTCCAGGCGTCGCTCATCGCCAGACTGAAGGCCGCAACGACGTTGCTCTCGGGAAGCGAGTTGAAGTCGCCGCCCACGATGAGCGCTACTCCCGGCGGCACATCCTGCCGGATGTGGGCGAGAAGGGCCAGTGCCTCCTGTCTGCGGTAGGTTCCATCGCCCTCGGCGCCGAGGTGGGTGCCGATGACGTGCAACGGGCCGGCGGGCGTGGAGACTACCAGGTGCAGCGCCACACGCGGCTCGTACCTGCCATCGCCGCGCTCAGCTGGTGCTTCCGTGTGGAGCGGCACGACATCCACGGTGTGAATCGACCAGCGCGAGAGCGCGGCGATTCCGTAGTCGCCGCCCTGGAAGTCGAGCGATTTACCGAACGCGCCGCGTAGCCCGGTCAACCGCTCGAGCTCCGCGATCTGGTCCACCCTGCCCGATCGCTTCGTGCCACGGTCGACCTCCTGCAGGAGGACAACATCGGCGTCGAGTGTATCGAGCACCGCGGCCACTCGCTCAAGGTTCGGTTGGTGCGCGGCGTCCGTGCCAGCGTGGATGTTGAAGGAGACGACGCGAATCGTGGTGCGCGCTGGTGCCGGTGTCGTCGTACTCCGCGGCGCGGTACAGGCGAGTGTCATCGCGAACGCAGCTGCGAACGCAGCTGTGGCGCGGACGACCGGCACGCGCCAGTGCCGTCGCCTGCCAGTACGTCCACGGATCTGGGCGCCATCCGTTGGCGGGTTCGGCCGGACCTCGGCTGCTCGACGATTCATGCTGATTTCTCTCGTGATGTGGGGCATAGTGCGGAAGCGTGATCCGGACGCCTGACCCAGGTGCTCGGTATACGCTTTGCTCAGAATGTGACCTGTGGTCGTGGTGGCCTCCAGTACCGATTCCCGGTAGAGGGGTGCCGTTCACGTATTCCTCTGGAGGCGACATGGCGCGTAGGACATGGAAGCCGGATCCGACCTTCTATCCGTCGCCCACTCTGGCGGCGGAGGCTCCCGTAGAGAAGTATGCATACGTGGCCTCGTTCTGGCGCGACAAGGGAGAACCGCGGCCGGATGCGCTGGCGGTAGTCGATGTGGATCCGGCGTCGTCATCGTATGGCACGACAATCGGCTGGTGCGACATGCCGAACGTCGGCGATGAGCTGCACCATCATGGCTGGAACGCGTGCAGTTCGGCGCTCTGTCCCAGTAATCCGCACCCGCACGTGGAGCGTCGCTACCTCCTGTTGATGGGATTGCGCTCGAGTCGTATCCATTTCGTGGACGTGAAGGACGATCCGGCCAATCCGAAGATCGCGAAGGTCATCGAGCCCGAGGAGTACAAGGCGAAGTCGGGCTACAGTCGCCCGCACACTGCTCACTGTGGACCGGGCGGCATCTACATCACCAACCTCGGCACGGCGAATGGCAATGAGGGACCGGGCGGAATAGCGCTGCTCGACCACGACACGTTCGATATCATCGGTCAGTGGGAGAAGGACCGTGGTCCACAGTATCTGGCGTACGACTTCTGGTGGCACATCAACAACGATGTTGTGATAACCAGTGAGTGGGGTACGCCGTCGATGATCGAGGACGGCCTGAATCCGGAGTTGTTACTGGCCGGCAAGTATGGGAGGAAGATCCACTTCTTCGATATGAAGAAGGGCACCCACATTCAGGAGATCGACCTCGGTGAGAAGTATGCGATGCCACTCGAACTGCGGCCGGCGCACAACCCCACCAAACAGTATGGCTTCGTCGGGGTGGTACTCAGCATCGAGGACTTGTCCGGGTCGATCTGGTGCTGGCATCGGGAGGGCGAGAGGTTCGAGGTCACCAAGGTGTTCGACATTCCGGCCGAGCCGGCAGAGGAAGATCAGCTGCCTGCCTCCCTCAAGCCGTTCAAGGCTGTGCCTCCACTCATCACCGACATCGACCTGTCGGTGGACGACAGGTTTCTGTACGTGTCGTGCTTCGGTACCGGTGAGGCCAAGCAGCTCGACGTCTCCGACCCATTTCACCCGAAGGAGACTGGCTCGATCCGGCTGGGCGGGATCGCGCGGCGCAGCACACATCCGGCCGCACCGGACATGCCGCTCTCCGGAGCCCCGCAGATGGTGGAGATCAGCCGCGACGGCAAACGGGTCTACTGGACCAACTCGCTGTACGGGGCGTGGGACGAAACCTTCTACCCCGACGGCGTCGGAGCATGGATGGTCAAGGCCGACGTCGATACCGTGAAGGGCGGGATGAAGCTGGATGAGCGCTTCTTCCCGAATAGCGGTGCGTTCCGCGGCAACCGGGTGCATCAGGTCCATCTCCAGGGCGGTGACGCCTCGAGCGATTCCTATTGCTTCCCCTGAGCAGATAGTGCTCATGCAGCATGGAGGTCACGGGGCCCTGACGCTGAGCGTCGGGGCCCTCGTGGCGGTGATGCTGCTCGGCGCTTTTCACGGCCTCAATCCAGGCATGGGGTGGCTCTTCGCGGTCTCCTACGGACTGCAGGAACGCAGCATGAAGGCGCTGCTGGGCTCTCTGGTCCCGATCGTCATTGGCCACGAGCTGTCGGTAGCGCCGATTGCCATAGCCATCGTGGTGTTCTCATCGGAGCTGAGTCGGGCCGCGGCGGCGAGTGTGTTCGCTGTCGTCCTGATTGGCTTCGGCGTGTTCCTGCTGCTGCGCAAGCGACACTTCCGCTGGGTGGGGATGCGACTCACCCCCTTTCAACTCGGTTGGTGGTCGTTCCTCATGTCCACGGCTACCGGGGCCGGCCTCATGCTCGCCCCAGTGCTGCTCGACGGCCGCGCCACCGGACAGCCATTGGTGGCGTCGACGATGCGCGGCGACATCATGGTGGCGGTCCTCGCCACGCTGCTGCACGCGCTGGCCATGGTCGCCACCAGCGCGGTAGTCGCCGTGCTCGTCTACCAGGTGATTGGTCTTCGGATCCTGCGTACGGCGTGGGTCAATCTCGACAAGATCTGGGCGGGCGCCTTCATCATTGCTGGCGTGTTTGTGTGGGTGCATTGAGAGACGAAGCCGCGGATGCGGCAGCGT